>NZ_CEVIVD010000001.1:137939-163252 GCF_982290655.1 Protofrankia sp. CiP1_Cm_nod3 | reverse complement strand
GGAGCAGATGATCCGGGCCGCCCGGTGGTCCGCTCCGGCCCGGTCACCGCCGGATGCTCGGCGTCACGGCCGAGCGTGGCGCCCGGCCGGGCCGCGGCGCGCCGGGGCATACCGGTACCGGCGCGGCCGGGGCCGTGGGCATGGCCGGGGTTGTGGTGGCGCAGCAGGATGTCCGGCGGAGCACCCGGACCGGACAGCGGGAGTGCGCAAGGCGGCCGCGGGGCGGTCCGGGGTGACGTGGGGACGGCGCCGGACGGCGTGGGGACGGCGCGGTGCCGCCGGGCCGCGGCAGCCGGGCGCCCCTCTTCGCGGGTAGCCGGCTCGGGATACCGCAGGCGCCCCGCCAGCCGGCGGACGGCCGGCTCGAAGGCTGCCGCCGGCGTGCCGGGCTGCGGGCACCGGGTGTGCGGCGCACCTCCCGCCCGCGTCGGCGGTGCCTTCTTCCCCACGGTCGGCAGGGTCACCGGCGCTGCCTTCCCCGGCGCCGGTGCGACCACGGCGTCGGCATCCGCTGTCCCGGCGAGCCGGCACAGCAGGGCCTGGTCGGCACGCGCCGGCTGTCGGCGTACCTCCGGCGGCGCCGGAACCCGGCTGTCCACCGGCTGTCCCTGCTGCTCCGGCCGCTGCTGCTCCGGCCGCTTTGGCCACCGCGGCTGCTCCGGCTGGCATGGCGAGCCGTCCGCCCCACCGGTCCTCACCCCGTCCGGGTCCGCCGACGCGTGGTGCGCGGCTCCTGGGCGTGCGCCACGGGGTAACGGGAGGCGCTGCCGGGCCCGGCGTGGCGGTGCGCCGGCGGGCCGCTCCTCCCCCGTGGCGTCGTCGTTCAGGCCGACGCCGTCCAGCACCTGCTCCAGGCACGTCCCGAGCAGCGGCTGGCGGTGCAGCCGGGGCGGCTCGGCCGGCGTCCGAGCCCACGCCCAGAGCGCACACGTCCTGGCCGCCCGCCGCGCGGGGGCCGCCAGGGCCCGCGACCAGCTGTCGATCGACGGGCCGGTCGACAGCACGGTGGCGGCCCGGCGGGCCGGGCTCGACCACCACAGCCGGTCGAGTATCACCGGTCCCGGTCTGCCCGGGACCGCACCAGCCATCGGCACGCCCGTCATCGGCTGGCCCCATCGGCGCGGACCAGCTCGAGGTAGAGCAGGATCTGGCCGATCGTCATCCCGCTCACCTCCTCCGGCGTCCATCCGAATTCCCTGGCCAGCACGAAACAGGCCCGCGCCAGCGGGGTCTGGACCAGCTCGGCCAGCTCGTCGCGCGGGGTGTCGACGCCGCTGATCTGGTTGATCCGCTCGACCAGGAACCTGGCCAGGCCCGCCGGCAACCGCGTTATCTGGTCGAGCCCGAGGGCGGGCTTAACGAGGGCCTGTCTGATCATCAACGCGGCAGCCAGGCCGTCGTCGTTGTCCTCACCGGCACGGCCGATCTGCTGCAGGTCCCGTACGGTCAGTGGCCGCAGCACGACCGTCGCCTCGACATCCTCGACCTCCTCGGTCTCCTCGGCCCCACCGCCCGCCAGCAGTGCGACGGGTATCCGGACGTCGTGCGTCAGGTCCGCCCCGACCAGGAGATCCTCAGCCGTCAGCGTCATCGCGCATCCTCACCGTGTGCTCGCTACGTGCTCACCGCACGGCCATCGGAGTTCGACGGAGGCGCAGCGTGTGCTCGTCCGGACGTTCACGGAACGCACGCCGGGTGCCCGTCGAATATCCGTCGAATGGCAACCGAATGCCCATCCGCCTGCCTGCCTGTGCGTTCATCGGGTACCGTCCGGCCGTGCCCTTGTGCCGTGCCCTTGTCAGGACGCCGGGAGCGCGGGGAAGGTCACGGACACGTCCTTGCCGGCCTCGTTGTCGAGGACGCCGATCCGTGTCGCCTTGAACCGGACCTGCTCCATCACGAAACCCTCCTGCGGCAGCCGGAAACCCCACGTCTCGAACTTCACGCCGAAGACGTTCACCTTCAGCGCGTTGTCCGGGATGTGCGAGTTCCGCAGGGTGAGGTTGAGAACGAAACGCGGCTGGATGCTCGTCCTGTCCTTCTCCAGAGCACCGCGGCCCAGCAGCAGGAACAGCAGGGAACCGTTGATGTAGGCCCGGCCGATGCCGCCGCTGATGTGCACGTTTCCAGGGGAGATCGTGCTCACGTCACGCGCGCCGATCTCGTAGAACTCCTCCAGCTCCGTGCGTACGCACACCTCCACGTCGGTGACGCGGCCCACGACCGCGGAGCTGTAGGCGTCGTTGACGGCGGTGAAGTCGGCCTGTTGGGCGGGAGTGCCCTCCACCGCGATGCCGAGCGTGCCGTGGGCGCCGACGTACACCTTGTCCAGTGCCATGCGGCTCCTCCTTCCGGACGGGTTGGGAAACTCGAGGAAACGCTTTCCCGAGGAACCTCTTATTCAAGGAAAATCGTGACCTCGATGAAGTCGATGCTGAAGGTGGGCCGCAGGATCAGCGTCACCGCGACGATTCCCTTTCGCTGCTGTTCCCGGGTGGCCGTGACGTCGAGGTCATAGCTGATCAGCATCTCGCCGTCCACCATCTCGTTGAGGAAACTGGCGATGGTGGTCCGCAGCGCCGTGCGTACCCGCTCGTTGTTCAGCAGACCGATGTAGGACGTGCTCGCCGCGCGGACGCCGAACTTCGCGTAGTCGACGATCCGACGGGTGGTGATCTGTTTCCAGGCGGTGTTGCCCGACGTCGTGATGCCCTGCACGACGCGGAAACCCTGCCGCGCCTCCAGGGCGAGTATCCGGGCCTGGACGAGCTGGGTCAGCTGCGCCCGGGTGTAGCGCACCTCGAGATCGCCGACCGGCAGCGCCTTGTTCGTCAGGCTGACGTGGGGCGGGTAGCTGGCGAGCAGACCGGCAACGGCCGCCGCGGCGTACGCCCCGGGCAGCGTGACGTCCGTGCCGGCGGCGGCGTCCCCGAACGTGATGCCGGGGGCGACGAGGACGACCCGGTCACTGTCGATGTTGTGACCGCGCAGGACGTCCAGGCTGGTGCCGAGCTCGGCCCCGACCACGGCGATGCGGTCCCGCCCGAAGGCGTCGCTGCTGGCCAGCTGGCAGTGGCCGCCGAGCTCGTCGGCGAACGCCGTGCTCCGGCCCGCACCGACGATGATGTGCGCGTCCTCGTTGAGCAACAGGTCCAGGGCCGCCTTGTACTCGGTGTCGCCCGTCCCGGTGGCTTCGCCGTTGCTGCCCGGTGTGTTGCCGGTGCCGGTGCCGAAGGCGGCCGGATAGTCGGTGGGTTTCAGCGCCTTGCCGGACTGGCCACCCTTTCTCGCGTCCACCCACGCCGAGGAGCCGATATCGGTGACGAGATCGTCACCGTTGACGACGGTATACCGTTCCTCGGTACGGCCCAGGCTCAGCACGACCGTGTTCGCACCCTCCGGAGCGACCTCGTACCACGCGGTGACCACATCCTCCGCCTTGAGGGTGAATCCCTGGGCGAACGTGAGAGCACCGGTAGAACGATTGATCTTCACTTCGTTCGCCTGCGGAGTCGCCGTGTCGTCCCGCAGGACGCTCAGTGAGCGGGTGACGCCGTCGGCCGGGGTGAACAGCTGCACCCGGTTGCGGGCGCTGTTTCCCACCGGGGTGTGCTGCAGCGTCACCGAGGTGGCGCCGGTGTGCTTCTCCGGGCCGACGAAGGCCGGCGAGTCGGCGGCCACGACCTGCACGCCCAGCTCGCCGCTCCAGGTTCCCGGGCTCTTCGCCGTCAGCACGACGCCGTCACCGCCGTCAGCCGACCGGAGCGTGTGGGCCGCGGCGGCCGCGGTGGGACTGCCGTTCCCGTCGACCGCGGACACCCGCACCGCGATGATCGAGGTCGCGCCGTGCGCGGCAGCGATCTCGATGGCGCGCACGAGGGTCAGCTCGTTGCTCCGGCCGTCCACCCAGGGGTCGTAGGCGCCGAATATCTCCCGGGCCTCAAGGAAACCACCCACCGCGACGGGTTTGTTGAGCTCCCCCTTCCGCGCGGTGCCGACGACGGCGACCGTCCCGACACTCACCCGCGCGGGTACGATCAGCCCCTCCGGCCGCACATCGATGTAGGTGCCGGGCAGCACCATCTCAGCCATGCTCCGTCCTCCTTCTGGGTCGGCCGGCTTCTGGGCCAGCCGGCTTCTGGGCCAGCCGAACTGGGTCGGCCGAATGCCCTGGTCAGCCGGGTACGCGTGCGGCCCGCAGGTAGAGCACCGCCGGGTGGTCGAAGGGCGTGGTCCCAAGCGAGACCTCGAGGCGGTCCTGGGCGTCCGGCAGTGGTACGGGCGGGTTCAGCGCCAGCTGCCCCACCTGGTAGCCATCCGGCACGCCGTCGGAATCCCAGTCGCCGAGCAGCAGGTCACCGGCTTCGTCGAAGGCCGCGACGAACTCGGCCAGCGACGGGAAGACCCACACACCGTGACGCTGCGGGGACACCGGGTCCGCGACGGCCGCGAGAAACGCCGCGAGCGTCGGATACCCGGCCGGTGCGCCGGTGGCACCGTCATGGGTGCGCAGCAGCCGGACGCCACCGGTGGGTACGGGCGCCGGCAGGTAGGCGGCGATCGCCAGGTGGCCGACACCACGCCGGCCACCCCGCAGTACCAGCGCGGCAGCGCCGGTCTGATCCCAGCGGACACTGTCGCCGGTGACCGTGGCCCGCTCCTCGACCAGCGAGCCGGCCACCTCCTGGCCGGTGTCGACGGGTACCACGGCTATCAGGCTCTCGGCGTCCACGGTCGGCGCGAGCTGGTATTCGAACAGGACGTGATAGTCGGCGGTCCGTGACCAGGCCCCACGGCCCTCTGCCGGAAGGGCACCGGCGACGCCGTCCAGCTGCAGGAAACCTGCGTCCCACAGGTCCGCTCTGGCGCCGAGGAGACGGCCCTGCAGAGCCGTCATCCGCGCATCCGCCGCCTCCGGGGTGGCGCCCCAGACCTGAAACCGGACGACGCATTCAAGCTGGCCGCCGCGCAGCTCGACCGCGGGGAACGGGCCGACGGCCCCCAGACCGCGCAGGTTGCCCAGTCCGAGCGCCCGATCGCTGACCTGGAGCACGACAACCGATGGGCCGGGCGTTACGCCGACGGGCTCGGCATCAGGATCGAGATAGCCGGAGAGCACCTTGAGGAGCGCCGAGACGGCCTGGTCGGACGATGTGATCACAGTTGGGCCCGGCGGGCTCGCCGCCGCCCGGAGCGCCTCCGGCCGCACCGACGGCGCGACCCCCGACGGCACGGCTCCGGACGAGACGGCATCCGACGGCACAGCGCCTGGTGACAGGACACTCAACGGCCCGGCGCCCGGCGACGCAGGCGGCGCTTCACCCGCCGTGACCAGCGGTTTCCGGCTGCCGCCGCGGGTGAAGAGACTCACCGAAAGCCTCCGCCCGCCCGGACGACGCACTCCACTCGGGTTGCCTGCATGGAATCATGGTGCGCCGGCAGCGTCACATACCCGTCACCGCCGCGTCCGGCGCAGCGTCACCACATCCTGTCCACGAGCGCTATCGGCCGATCGGCCGATGTTCCGCGGCCGGTCACCAGTCACGATCTGCATGTGCCCTACGCATCGAGTACGTTGGCGACGCGTAACCGGACTCGCCCCCGGATCGTCCTGCTCAACGGCTTCCAGCTCGTGCTGGGAGGCGCCGCGCGGCCCGTCCCCCTCGGGGTGCAGCGGCTGCTGGCGCTGCTGGCGCTACGTCCCGACGCGGTGCCGCGCTCCAACGTCCGGGGCATCCTGTGGCCGGATGTCGGCGAGAGCGCGGCCAACGGCCGGCTGCGGACCGCGTTGTGGCGGGCCGGGCGGCTGCACGACGGCCTGGTGGAGACCTCCCCGACCTGTCTTCGACTGGCCGGGGACGTGCTCGTGGACACGCACGAGACCGTCGCGCTCGCCCACCGGCTGCTCACGCCGGCCGACGTCGACACCGGCGAGCTGATCCAGCCGGCGTTGACCGGCGAGCTGCTGCCTGGCTGGTACGACGACTGGGTGCTGTTCGAACGCGAACGGCTGGGCCAGCTGATGCTGCACGCCCTGGAGGCGCTGGCCGTCCGGCTGCTCGCCCTGGGCCGCTACGGCTCGGCCGCCGACGCGGCCTACGCGGCGATCCGGGCCGACCCGTTACGGGAGAGCGCGCAGCAGGTGCTCATCCGGGTGCACCTGGCCGAGGGCAACGTGCGCGAGGCCGTGCGCCGCTACCGCGCCTATGCCGGGCTGCTGCGGGACGAGCTCGCTCTTGCGCCCTCGGCCGCGCTGACCGAGCTGGTGTTCCCGGCGGGCGGGCAGACCTCGGCCAGGCACCGCGCCGGCGGGAACACAGCCGGCGGTGACGTTCGCTCGACGGCGAGGTGACACGACGGGTCGACAGTGCCGGGATGGTGGACAGCATCGGAATGGCAGACGGCGCCGGGATGGCGGACGGCGGCCCTCCACGGCCCGGGCTGCTGGTACTGACCGTCCGGCCCGGCCCGCGGGGCGGGCTGATCGCCCGGCTGCGCATGACCACCGACGTCTCCCGGACCGAGCTGACCGCCGTGACGACCGCGTCCCCGACCGAGGTCGTCGACCTGGTGCGGCGCTTCCTCGACCAGGTCCTGGCCGACTGGTCCGGTTGACCCGGGTGCCTGCCCGGCGCGGATACCGGGCCGGGCAGGCACCGGGCCGGACAGATACCGGGCCGGCTGGTCGGGGTACCGGGTACCGGGTACCGGGCACGACCGCGCTACCTGAGCTCCGGTCCGATGTTCGGCGGATAGCCGGCCGGGTCGTCGGCCCGGAGGACGAACGCGGCCAGTTCGACGCGGTTGGCGACGTTGAGCTTGCCGAACACGTGGGCCAGGTGGGTCTTCACGGTGCTCAGCGATATGGCGAGGGCACGCCCGACCGCCGGGTTGGACAGGCCGCGGGCAACGGCCCTGGCAACCTCGCGTTCGGCCGGGGTCAGCGCCGCCCAGCCCAGCGCCGGCCGGCGCCGTGATCCCCGCGACCTGCCGGCGGAGGCGGTCGCGGTGGGACCGTCGAGTTTCGCGCTCTCGTCGGCGGCGTCGAACACCGCCGCGGTCATCCGGGCGCGGCGGTCGGTCAGGGTCTGCTCCGCATCCCCGAAGGATCCCAGGCCGCCGTGGCGGCGCTGAACCTCGCCGGCCTCACCGGATGCGTCCAGTCGCTCACGCGCATAAGCCGCGACGGTGTCCAGCAGCTGGTACCGGCTGTCGACGGCTCGCCGGTCGGTGACAACCAGTGAATGGTCCACCAGCGTGGTCAGGGCTTCCAGCACGTCCTCGCGGGCCAGGGCACCGAATGCGCAGACCGCCTCGACCTCGGCCATGCGCGCGCCACCGGCGAACACCGCCAGGCGACGTAAGAGGATGCGCCCGAGCTCGTCAAGCAGGTCGTAGCTCCAGTCGATGCAGGCTCTGATCGTCCGGTGCCGCCTCGGCGCGAACCTGCTGCCACCCGCCAGCAGCTTCAGACGGTCGTCGACGCCGCGTGCGATCTCGGGAAGCGAAAGCACCCGGGTGCGGGCCGCGGCCAGCTCGATGGCCAGCGGCAGGCCGTCGAGCCGGGCGCAGACCTCGGCGACCAGATGCCGGTCGAGCTCCGCGCCCGGGGCCGGAGACACGGGCACGCCGCCATCCACCGCCGTGACGCAGGTGGATGGCCCGATCTCGGCGCCGGCTCTGGCCAGGAACAGCTCCACCGCGTCGGCCTGCGTCATCGGGGGGACCCGCCACGCCACCTCGGCGCCGACGCCCAATCGGACCCGGCTGGTGGCCAGCAGATGGACACCGCCGCACCTCGGGAGCAGCACCGACGCGAGCGCCTGCACCGCGTCGGCCACGCGGTCGCAGTCGTCCAGGACCACGAGCAACCGACGTTCGCCGAGTTGGTCGGCGACCCGTTCCAGCGGCGCTACGTCGAAACGATCCGGCATACCCAACGCAGCTATCAGCACTGACGGTAACAAACTGGCGTCAGTCAGGTCACCGCAGGATAACCAGAACAGCCCGGCCGGGAACACCTCACCACGGCACTCTGCCAGCCGCGCCATCACCTGATCGGCCAGGCGGGTCTTGCCACAGCCACCCGGACCGGTGGCCGTGACCAGCCGCTCCCGCATGACGAGGCCCGCGAGCGCGACAATGTCGGACTGCCGTCCGACGAAGTCGGTGAGCGGCACCGGCGCACCCCCCGATCCTGATCGACCGGGCGGGCACCCGCTGTCATCACGGCCGCCGCACCGGCCGCACCATCCCCCGATGCTTCCAATGGCTCACTCATGGTCCAACATGCGCCGGATCTCGCCTGTCACCTATCGGACTCTCCCGAAGACCGGAGAACCGCGGCGCCCGGAACTGCGACCTGGAGCAGAAAGATGCTCAACTTCCGCGGCGGCAGGTACCGCATCAGCCGCCGGTGCCATCCTCTGTCACCAGTGCGACGAGGGGCTGCCGGGGCGATACGGTGACTTCCACGAACTACGGTGACTTCCACGAACATCGGCGACTTCCACGAACATCGCCGTTTCCATTTCGTCGGCACCCCGGCCTGGATCGCCCCCGAGCAGGCGACCGGCGACGAGATCACCGCGGCCACCGACGTCTTCGCCTGGGCCGGGATCGTCGTCTTCGCGGCCACCGGCCAGCCGCCCTTCGGCACCGGCCGGCCCGAGGCCGTTCTCAGCCGCATCCTGTCCGGCGGCCCGGCGGCCGACTACGACCAGCTCGCCGGGCCGCTGCGGGAGCTGGTCCGCGCCGCCCTCGCCCGCGATCCCCGGCAGCGGCCGTCCGCCCGGGCGCTGCGGGACGACCTTGCTGGTACCAGCCCTGCCGGTACCAGCCCTGCTGTCAGCGTTCCCGCTGTCAACGGGAGCGCTGACAGCGACCGGGCAGCTGACGGCACGCAGGCGGCACCCGCCGAATCCGCCACCGCGCCGCCCCCCACCGTCACCATCCCGGTGCGGCCCACAGCCGTGGCGGTGGAACCACCGTTGCCGGCCACCGTCCACGACCAGCCCGTCATCCCCGCACGGCCCGCACGCTGGGCGCGGCCGGCCGTACTCGGCGCCGCCGTGGTTGTCGTGGCCGGGGCGACGATCGCCGGGATCCTCGCCGCCCAGGGGGCGGGGACGACGCCGGCGGTTCCGGCTCCGGAGCGGGAACGGCGGTGGCGGATGCCTCCTACCAGGCAGACGGCCCGTGGCGGGCCGTCGTCCGCAGCACCCTCCCGGTCCCGACCGACACCTGCGAGATCGTCCTGACCTCCGCCGACACCGGCGAGAGCGTCCTCCACCAGGGAGGGCTGTCCGGAACGTGGTCGTTCCAGATCTCCCACCCGGGAAACTTCCAGTGGCAGGTGAGCGACCCCGGCTGCCTGGTCGAGCCGCAGGCCGGAGCCGGAGCCGTGACGCTGCCCTTCACCCACCAGGCCAACACCGGCGACACCGACGCGTTCACCGCTGAGGGCCGCGTCGCCGTGAAGATCCTGGACTTCAACGGCGCCGAGGAATGCGGATTCATCCTCCGCGACGCCACCACCGGCGAGGACCTGGACCACGGCACCGTCCAGCCCACCAGCGCCAACACGTCGCTGCTGCTGGACCCGGCCGGCCGCTCACAGCTCTATCTGATCGACACCAGCGGCCGGTACTGCGGCATACAGGTGTCGTCCGCCGCCACCTGACCGGGACTCGGCCGTCGAGGCCGCGGCGTCAGGCTCCGGGGCCGGCCGGCTGCCCGCCCAGGCCACCGGAGACAGTGCCCGACGCGCGCGTGAGCGCGTCCGCCGCCTGCGACAGCGCGCTGTAGGAGAGGCCCGCGGCGGCGCCGTAGATGTCCTGGGGGCTGCTCGTCCCGGCACCGCCGGCGCCCGGCCCGGCGGCAGCGCCCGGCCCGGCGCCGAAACCGGTCGGGCCGGTGTCCGCGACGGTCCCCGCCGTAGGGCCGACGGACCTGGCCGCGACCGAGACGGCGTTCGAGGCGCCGGAGAGGGCACCGATGGACAGGCCCACGGCGGCCTGGAAGAGCTGGGTGACGCTCGTGTCGACACTGGTCGCGCCGCCGGCGTCGGCGCTGGTGCCGGCGCTGGTGCCGGCGCTGGTGTCGGCGCTGGTCCGGGTATCGGCGGAGAAGGAGATGGACGCGCTGGCCGGAGCCGCACCGAGGAGCGTGGCAAGCGCTCCGGTAGCGGTGAGGACGCCGGCGCGGCGCAGGGCTCTGGCGTTCATGCTTGCCCCCAGCAGGTATCCGTAGTGTCGATCTATCTCCTGCAAGGTAGCCCTCGGGCAGGGGCCGAAGGGCCCGCCGGCCAGCACTGTGGTAGTGATCTCCACCGTCCCGGCGCGGACATCGCCTGCGGATGTCGGGAAGTCGTTTTGTGTTCTTATGCCTACTGTGAGAATAAATATTCGATTAGGTGAGGTTTACCTGTTCTTCTGGTACCTTCCCTTGAGTCCTTCTGACGAACAGTGACCGTACGGCGATGGCGGAGGCGGCAGACGTGTGGGCGGATCTCGTTCCGAACCTGCTCATCGGGTTACGCGAGGGTTTCGAGGCAAGCCTGATTGTTTCGGTTCTGGTCGCCACGCTCGTGCGTGCCGACCAGCGTGCCCGCCTCCCCCAGGTCTGGACGGGAGTGCTCGCCGCCGTCGCCCTCTCGGCGAGCTTCGGCGCGGTCCTCACCTTCGCCGCCGCCTCGATGTCGACCGCGGCCCAGGAGACGTTCAGCGGTGTGCTGAGCCTGATCGCGGTCGGTTTCGTCACCGTGATGGTCTTCTGGATGCGGCGGTCGGCACGGACGCTGTCCGGTGAGATCAGCGGCCGGGTCACCGTCGCGCTGGCGCTCGGCCCTGGCATGCTGGTCCTCACCGCGTTCCTGGCGGTCGCCCGGGAGGGCCTGGAGACCTCCCTGTTCGTCTGGACGACCACCCGGGGCGCGGACGAGTCGGCCGGCCCGCTCGTCGGGGCCGTCGCCGGGATCGCGCTGGCCGCCGCCGCGTGCTTCGCCATCTACCGGCAGACGCTGCGGATCAACCTGACGAGGTTCTTCACGATCACCGGCATCGGGCTGGTCGTGATCGCGGCCGGCGTCACCGGGTACGGGCTGGCCGACCTCCAGGAAAGCGCTCTCCTGCCGGGCGGGGCGGCCACGGCGTTCGACCTGAGCGCCACCATCGACCCGAGCTCCTGGTACGCCAGGCTCACCGAGGGCATCCTCAACATCACCCCGCGGATGACCGTGCTGCAGGTCGTCGGCTACCTCGCCTACCTGGTGCCGGTGCTGCTGCTCTTCCTGCGGGGCGCCGGCGCCACCGCCCCGGCCACCGCCCCGGCCGCCGCCACCACGCCGACCGGCACCGCCGAAGCGACCGGCACCGAACCGACCAGCGCCGCGGCGCCGGCTGGCTCCCTCGAACCGGCCGCGGCCGCCGAGCCGGCCGCGGCCGCCGAGCCGGCGCCGGCTGGCCCGGCCGAGCCGGTGCCTGGCGGGCGGCGGTGGGCGCCGCGCGCGGTGCCCCGCTGGGTGCTTCCGATGGCTGTCGTCGCGCTGCCGGCCGTCGCCGCCGGTGCCGCGATCCTCGCGCTCGGCCCGTCCGACGGCGCCCACGCGACGACGATCGAGGTGACCGCCGGCTCCTGCGCCGACGGCTGGCAGGCGCCGCGGCCCGGCCGGCAGACCTTCACCGTCCGCAACACCGGTGGCCGGGGCATGGAGGTCCGTCTGATCGACCCCGCGAGCGGGGCTATCCACGCCGAGATCGAGCTGCTCGCGCCGGGCACCAGCCGGCCGTTGTCGGCGGCCGTCGGCGGCGGCACCTACGCCTGGCAGTGCCTGCCCGGCAACGACCCGCCCATCGTCTCGGCGAGCCAGCGGGTGACCGGCTCGGCCGCCGGCGGCCAGGCGGTCATCCCGGTGACGGAGGAGATCATGGCCGGGCCGGTGGACGCCTACCGGGCGTTCGTCACCGCCGGCCTGGTCACCCTGCAACGCGACACCGAAACCTTGCGTGCGGACGTGGCGGCCGGTGACCTTGACGCGGCCCGCCGTGACTGGCTCACCGCCCATCTCGACTACGAACGCCTCGGCGCCGCGTACGGCACGTTCGGCGACTTCGACGCCGCGATCAACGGACGGCCCGACGGCCTGCCCGGCGGCATCACCGACGAGGACTTCACCGGCTTCCACCGCATCGAGTACGGGCTGTGGCACGGCGAGGACGCGGCAGCGCTCACACCGCTGGCGGACCGGCTCGCCGGTGACGTCACCGAGCTGGGCAAGGCGTTCCCGGCCCAGGAGCTCGATCCCAACGACCTGGCCCTGCGCACCCACGAGATCCTCGAGAACACCCTGCAGTTCCAGCTCACCGGCGCCGCCGACCAGGGCAGCGGCACCACGCTGGCCACCGCCGGCGCGAACACCGAGGGCACCCGCGAGCTCCTGAGGATCATTTCTCCGCTGCTGGCGACCCGGGCACCGGACACGCTGGCCGCGGCCGACCGGCAGCTGGATGCCTTCGCGACGCTGCTGCGCCGGATCGGCAGCCCGGCCGGGACCTGGACCGCCCCGCGGGCCCTTCCCCTCGCCGACCGGCAGCGGCTCAACGGCGGCCTCGGGGGGCTGCTGGAGACCCTCGCGCCCATTCCCGACGTCCTGGAGATCAGGAACACCGGATGAGCCCGACACCCTTGCCCGACCGCTCCCACCGCGGCCGCGACACCTCCTCCAAGCTCCCGGAGCAGCGCCGATGACCGAAACGCCCGCGGCACCCGAGCCGTCCGAGCCGTCCGCCCCGTCCGCGCCCTCCGCGCCGCCCGCGGCCGTCCCGGCGCCCGGGGCCGGCGAGACGGCCGCGCCCTCGCCGCGGCACCGACAGCGGGCGGAGCACGACGTCCCGGCAGCCTCCCGGCGCCGCGGCGGGCCGTTCGGCGCCGCGCTCGGGCGCAGGTCCTTCCTGGCCGGGGCGCTGGCCGCCGGGGCCGCGGTGGGCGCCGGCGGCACCGCGCTCGCGACGACCACCGGCGACGACCAGAACACCACCCGTGACGGGGATCCGGGCCGGACGGTCGCCTTCCACGGGACCCACCAGGCCGGCATCCTCACCCCGGCGCCGGCGGCGGCGACGTTCGCCTCCTTCGACGTGATCGCCACAGACCACGCCGGGCTGACCGAGCTGTTCAGGGCAATCACCGAACGTGCACGCTTCTTGACCTCCGGTGGCGAGCCGGTCGATCTCGGGACGACCGCCCCGCCGTCCGACAGCGGCATCCTCGGGCCGGTGGTGCCGCCGGACGCGCTGACCGTCACCGTCGGGGTGGGCGCCTCCCTCTTCGACGACCGGTTCGGCCTGGCCGGCCGCAGGCCGCGGCGGCTCACCCCGATGCGCACCTTCCCCAACGACGCGCTGGACCCGGCGCACTGCCACGGCGACCTCAGCCTGCAGCTGTGCGCGCACAGCCGCGACACGGTCCTGCACGCGCTGCGGGACATCGCCCGGCACACCCGCGGCGGCATGCAGCTGCGCTGGCGCGTCGACGGCTTCCAGAACCCGCCCCGGCCGTCGGGAGCCCAGCGCAACATGCTCGGCTTCAAGGACGGCACCGCCAACCCGGACGTCACCTCCGCCGCCGAGATGGACCGGCTGGTCTGGGTGCACGGCGGCGACGGGCCCGCCTCGGCCGAGCCCGCCTGGACCGAGGGCGGCTCCTACCAGGTCATCCGTATCATCCGCATGCTGGTGGAGTTCTGGGACCGGGTCTCGCTCAACGAGCAGGAGATGATGATCGGCCGGCGCCGGGACACCGGGGCCCCGCTGGACGGCGCCGCGGAGGCCGACATCCCGGACTACACCCGCGACCCCGACGGCGGCATCATCCCGCTCGACGCGCACATCCGGCTGTCCAACCCGCGCACGCCGGACACGGACAGCTCCCGCATCCTGCGCCGCGGCTACAACTACGACCGGGGCATCGACGCCAACGGCAACCTGGACATGGGCCTGCTCTTCTGCTGCTACCAGCAGGACATCGCCCGGCAGTTCGAGGTGACCCAGACCCGGCTCATCGACGAGCCGCTGGTCGACTACATCAGCCCCACCGGCGGCGGCTACTTCTTCGTCCTGCCGGGCGTCCGCGACTCCACCGACCACCTCGGCCGCACCCTGCTGGCCTGACGGCCGCGGCGATTGGCCGCGTGGTGACCACGGCAACCGAGGTGACCTGGCATGGTCCCGGGGCGGATATGCTCCAGGGGAGCCGCATCCTGCCCACCCGGCCCGCGGCCGCCACGGCTCGCCGTCCCACCCACATGTCCGTTCTGGTCCGGACCCGGGCCGGGTCCGGCGAGTCCGGGCGCGGATCATTCCGCACCCAGGCCTCACTACGATTCGGCTCATGGAGACGTTGTCGTTGGCAGACGGGGCCGTCCTTCGCCCGGCCCGGCCGGGTGATGCCGGGGGCATCCTCGACTGTGTCAGAGGGCTGGCCCGCTACGAGCGGGAGCCCGACGCGGTGCGGACGACAGCCGACGACCTGCACGTGGCGCTGTTCGGCCCGGCGCCGGCGGTGTCCGCCCATGTCGTCGAACGGGACGGTGAGATCGTCGGCATCGCGGTCTGGTTCCTGAACTACTCCACCTGGACCGGTCGGCACGGCATCTACCTGGAGGACCTGTTCGTCCGCGAGGACCAGCGCGGCCAGGGCTACGGCCGCGCGCTGGTGGCCACGCTGGCCCGGCACTGCGTCGAACGGGGGTACGCCCGGCTCAACTGGGCGGTGCTCGACTGGAACACGCCCGCCCTCGACTTCTACGGCTCCCTCGGCGCCCGCCCCCAGCCGGAGTGGGTCGGCCACGTCCTCACCGGCGACCGGCTCACCGCACTCGGCACACCCTGACCACCAGCGCCACCCGGCGGCCACTGCGAACAGCCACCGCGAACAGCCACCATGCCCAGGTCACGGTCGGCAGTCCCGGGAGAACACCACCCTGCCCAGACATGAAGAGCCGCTAAAGCTTATGTCTGGGGACTGTGTCCAATGGTCGGAGCTGACGCACCGGCTGCTTGATGCCGCCAGGTCACAAATTGGCCACAAAAAACACCGGAATGAAGCTCGGCAAGCTCCGGCGACCAGGAGGACCACAAAAAATCTGAACGGTGGATCAGAGCTCAGCAACCTCCGCTGCGACTCGAGCCCCCGCCGTACGAGCCGGAACCGCCGGAACCGCCGGAACCATATCCTCTCGAGCTGCGGCCAGCAGAACGGGGGCCGTTCGTGTCCTGGTTTTCCGAGCTGTAGCCGCTCGGCCGAGATGTCCTCGGAGTCTCGGTCCTCGAGGAGCCACTGCCATCGGAGCTTCTGCCACCCGCCCTGAACCGCTTCCAGAGTTTCACTGACGACGTCCTCTCCAGGAGAGCTCCAGCGATCAGGCGCAGCATATATCGGCGTTGACGGCCAAGCTATATCCGCGCGCCGTCCAGTCGACGACAATCCCGCTCCGTCAACCCGGATTCCTGGATTATAAATGCCCACAAAAGGGACAAATAGTACTACTGACAGCCAGCCGGTCGGCTGTCGCCGTCCGGCCGGTGCGCTCCCCGCGGGCCGTGGCCGCGGATATCGTCGGATACCCGATACATCTCGCCCGCACGACGACCCACGGTGTATGCATACCCACGTTCCGCGTCCGACAGACTGGGGGTTGGGCGATGCGGCAGGACACACCCTCTCCGGCCGGGGAGGACGGCGCGGGCGCGGTGGATTTCTTCGTCTCCCACGTCTCCGCGGACCGCGAATGGGCAGAGTGGATCGCCTGGCAGCTCGAGGCCGTCGGGTACCGCGTGCTGGTGCAGCCGTGGGATTTTGTCCCCGGATCCAACCTCATCGCCGAGAAGCATCGGGCCACCCAGCTTTCAGCCCGCACGATTTCGGTGCTCTCCGCCGCCTATCTGGCCTCGGAGCACGTTGCCCCTGAATGGCAGGCCGCATTGGACGCGGACCCGAGCGGCCGGCAACGCAGACTGCTGATGCTACGGGTGGAGGACTGCAAACCGCCGGGCCTGTTGGCCCAGCGGGTCGTCGTGGACCTGTTCGCGACGGATGCCACGCTCGCCACCCAACGGCTGCTGGCCGCTGTCCGCGACGAGCGGGGAAAACCGACAGCCACGCCCGCCTTCCCGGGCCGGCCCGAGCCAGGATTTCCCGGCCGGCTGCCGGTCGTCTGGAACATTCCCGTCCGGCTGCGGTTCTTCACCGGCCGCGACGCTCTGCTCGAGCAGATAGCCGAGCAGCTGGCCGGCACCGGCCGGGTCGCGGTCACCGGCCCCGTGGGCTCCCGGGCGGCGGGCGCGGCGGCGCTGTACGGCCTGGGCGGAGTCGGGAAGACCCAGCTGGCAGTCGAGTACGCCCACCGGTACGCGGACGTCTACCGGTGGGCGTGGTGGATCGACGCGGAACAGCCCGTTCTGGTGAGCGGGCAGCTGGCCGCGCTGGCGCCGCGGCTTGAGCTGCCGGTGAGCGGGCGGGCCGCCGAGGACGCGGCTGCGGTGCTGGACCGGTTGAGCGTCACCGGCGACTGGCTGCTGATCTTCGATAACGCCCAGTCCGCCGAAGAGGTGCGCGAGTGGCTGCCGGACACCGCCCGGGGCGGGCATGTGCTGGTCACCTCACGCAGCCCGGTATGGACGCCGCTGGCGACCCGGATTCCGGTCGACGTGCTCAGCCGTTCCGAGACGACCGCCCTGCTCCGTCAGCTGGTACCCGACATCGACGGGCCCACCGCCCACGAGCTGGCCAACCTGCTGGGGGATCTGCCGCTGGCGGTAGGGCAGGCCGCCGCCTACCTGGAGAAGAGCGGGGAAACCCCGGCCGGTTATCTGGCCACGTTTCGCGCCCGGCGGCACCGGCTGTTGGCGGAAGGGCAGGATCTGGTCTATGGCGGCAGTGTCGACGCAGCCTGGTCGCTGTCGCTTCAGCGGCTGGCCACCGAGAGCCCGGCGGCGGTGAGGCTCCTCGGGCTCGCGGCGTTCCTCGGCCCGGAGCCGATCCCGCTGACGCTGCTCACCCAGCCGGTCGGCCGCAGGTGGCAGCGGCAGTCCGGTCTCGCCGGCCGACAGGTGCCACAGGCAGTGACCGCGCTGCTGGGCTACTCCCTGGTCACCCGTGACGGTGACGCCATCCGCGTACACCGCCTGGTCCAGGAGGTCACCCGCACCCGCCTGACGCGGGACCGGCGGCGGTACGCGGCAGCAGCCCGCCGCCTGCTGGTCGCCGCAGCCCCTCCCGGCACCGAGGATCCCGACAGCTGGCCCGTGTGGGCCGTGCTGGCGCCGCATGCGCTGACCGCACCCGCCCTGTATCCGGAGGATCCGGCTGAGGACATCGGTCCGGAGGCACGCAGACTGCTGCTGGAGACCGGCTGGTACCTGCGGGTGCGGGGGGACCCGCACGCGGCCCACAGCCACCATCAGCAAGTCCACCGGAGCTGGGCCCGCCATCTCGGCCTCGACCATCCCGACACCCTGTCCGCGGCGAACAACCTCGCCGAGGATCTGCGCGTACTGGGCGACGTGGCCGCGGCACGAAGCCTGGACGAGGACACCCTGCGCCGCCGCCGCCAGCTGTCCGGCGACAACCACCCCGACACCCTGGCCTCGGCGAACAACCTCGCCATCGATCTACGCCTGCTGGGCGACGTGGCCGCGGCACGCAACCTGGACGAGGACACCCTGCGCCGCCGCCAGCTGTCCGGCCGTGACCACCCCGACACGCTGCGCTCGGCAAGCAACCTCGCCATCGAGCTACGCCTGCTGGGCGAGGTGGCCGCGGCACGGGACCTGGACGAGGACACCCTGCGCCGCCGCCGCCAGCTGTTCGGCGACAGCCACCCCGACACCCTGGCCTCGGCGAACAACCTCGCCGAGGATCTGCGCGTACTGGGCGAGGCAGCCGCGGCACGGGACCTGGACGAGGACACCCTGCGCCGCCACCGCCAGCTGTCCGGCGACAACCACCCCGACACCCTGGCCTCGGCGAACAACCTCGCCGAGGATCTGCGCCTGCTGGGCGACGTGGCCGCGGCACGGGACCTGGACGAGGACACCCTGCGCCGCCACCGCCAGCTGTTCGGCGACGACCACCCGGCCACCCTGCGCTCGATGAGCAACCTCGCAGCCGACCTGTGGGAGCTCGGCGACACAGCCGGGGCGGAACAGCTGCGGACGCAGCTCCACAAGCGGCACACCCTGCCCGGCAGACAGCCTGCGCTGTGACGGGCCAGAGCCGCACCAGGGTCAGCCGGTGAGGCGCACGGGCAGCTCGGTCATGCCGCGCACCACGAGATTGGGCCGGTAGACGGGAGGATCGGCGAGCAGTTCGATCGTCGCTGCCCGACCCGCCAGCGCCCGCAGCGCGACCTCCATTTCCAGCCGGACGAGTGGCGCGCCGATGCAGTAGTGCAGGCCGATGCCGAACGACATGTGCCGGTTCACGCTGTTGCGGCCCGTGTAACGGGTCAGGTCCAGCCGATCCGGTTCGTCGAAGGCATCCGTGTCCCTGTTCGCCGACCCGAACATCACCATGACACTGTCACCGGGCGCGAAGGTGTGCCCGGACAGTTCGATCTCCCGTGTCGCGACCCGGGTGGTCAGCTGTGACGGGGCGTCGTAGCGCAACAGTTCGTCCACCGCGGGTGCGGCGAGGTCGGGGGTGCCGCGCAGCAACGCGAACTGGTCCGGGTTGCGCAGCAGGGCGAGCACCCCGTTGCCCACCAGGTTCACCGTCGTCTCGTGACCGGCCACGACCAGCACCACCAACGTGGCGAGCATCTCGTGGGCGGTGAGCCGGTCACCGGCCGCCTCGACCGCGGCGAGAGCGCTGATCAGATCGTCCTGTGGCTGGGCCCGGCGCCGCGCGATCAGAGCGCCGAAGAACTCGATGAACTCCCGGGCCGCGTCGGTGCGGGCGGCGACCTCCTCCGGCGTGAGCAGCACGTCCGGATCCAGGCCACGGGCGATCCCCGCGGACATCCGCCGGACGGCCGGGTGGTCTTCGGTGGGAACCCCGAGCAGCTCGCAGATCATGGTCAGTGGCAGGGGGTAGGCCAGCGCCTCGATCAGGTCGACCTCACCGGCGGCCACCGCCTGGTCGATCAGCTCGTCGACGACCTGCTCCACGCGGGGTCGCAGGCGCTCGATCGTGCGGAGCGTGAACGCCTTGCTGACCAGCCCACGCAGCCGGGTGTGGTCCGGCGGCTCCATCCACAGGAACGACGCGGGCAGGTCCAGGATGTCACTGCCCGGATGCAGCAGCTCGGGCTCCTCCGCATGGCTCCACACCGGGTTCTGCAGGACGGCGTTGCAGTCGGCGTACCGCGGGACCAGGCGCAGGCCGAGCGGTCCCGGTGGGAACGGGCCGGCCGCGCGCAGTATCTCGTAGCTCGGGTACGGGTCATGCCGCCACTCGGGGGCGAAGGCGTCGAGCACCGCCTGCCCAACGGCGGAATCCCCGGCCGCGGGCTCCCTGGCCACAGGTACTCCGACCACGGGCTTCCCGCCGGTGGGGGTGGCCCCGGTGACGTCACGCGTGATAGTCGGCCCAGCGCTGGGATCCACGTTCGGCTCCTCCCGGAAGATGACGGCCCGTGCGCCACGCCCCGGTCGCCAGAAATTCCGGGGCACGGGGTTTCCCCGCGTCCGCATCGAAACCTTCCCGAATTCCATCGGAACCTGTCGTCCGGGTAGTGAACAGACCATAAACCATCCGCCAAGAACACTGGAAGAAACCGGCGGAAAAGTGTTCCGTATCGGCCGATCGTGATTTCCGATTTTCCGATGGGCCGGCCGGTGCCGGGTACCGGCCGTACCGCCGGCGGCCGTCAGGATCCGGTGCTACAGCGGATGTGCCCCCATGCCTGCCCGTCCCTCGCAGCCGTAGGTCACAACCGCTGTTATCACAACGCTTTCTACCTACGGCCTGCACGCTTGTAGGTGGATTTCGTCGTCATGGCAGCGGTTTTCACCTACGGCCGACGGGTGTCGGGTGTCGGGTGTCGGTGAACGCGGCACAGACCCGGAGCGCGGGGCCAGGAGTGTCAGGAGCCGGCGATCTCGAGGACGAGTTTGCCGGTGTTGCCGCCGGAGAAGAGCAGGAGCAGCGCCTCCGGGAAACGTCCGATCCCGCCGGGGAGGATGTCCTCACGCGCCCGCAGCGAACCGTCCGCCAGCCAGGTGGCCAGCTCCGCCGTTGCCGCCGGATAGCGGTCGGCGTAGTCGGAGACGAGCATCCCCGTCATGGACGCGCGCTGGATCAGCAGCCACCGGTAGTTGCGCGGCCCGCTGACCTGTGTGGTCGCGTTGTACTGCGAGATGGCGCCGCAGATGACCACCCGCGCGCCGCGGGCGAGGTGGGTGAGGACGGCGTCGAGGATGTCGCCGCCGACGTTGTCGAAGTAGATGTCGACGCCGTCCGGCGCGTGCGTGCGCAGCGCGTTCTCGACATCCTGCTCCTTGTAGTCGATGGCCGCGTCGAAACCGAGCTCGTCGACCAGCCAGCCGCACTTGCGCGCGCCACCGGCGATACCGATGACACGGCATCCCAGCCGTCTGGCGATCTGGCCCACCACGCTGCCGACGGCGCCGGCGGCCCCCGAGACCACCACGGTGTCGCCCGGCCGGGGACGCCCGACGTCGAGCAGCCCGAAGTAGGCGGTCAGGCCCGGCATCCCGAGCGCGCCGAGGTAGGTCGGCAGCGGCGCCCGGCCGGGGTCGACCGTGGCAACGCCCCGGCCGTCGCAGAGCGCGTACTCCTGGACCCCGAACGGCCCGGTGACATGGTCGCCCACGGCGAACCCGGGATGGTTGGAGGCGACGACGCGGCCGGCCGCATAGGCGCGCATGACCTCCCCCAGCGGCACCGGCGGGACATAGGAGCGCGCCTGGTTCATCCAGCCCCGCATGGCCGGGTCGAGGGAGAGATAGCTGATCTCGACGAGGAACTCACCCTCGCCGGGGGCGGGGACCGCTGTCTCGACCTGCTCCCAGTCTCCGGGGGCGGGCAGGCCCACCGGACGGGCCGCGAGACGGATCTGCCGGTTGACGGCCTTCAAGGTCCACCCTCCACGGGACGACGGCGCTCGGTACGGCAGCCTCGGTAGGGGCAGCCCTGGTACGGCGGATGCCGGATGCCGGATGCCGGATGCCGGGCAGCCACCGCCGACGGTAGCGCGGCTACGGCCCGGCGGGGGGCCGCTCGGCGAGGTAGCCGTTGCGTTCCAGGAAGGCCAGCAGTGCGTCGGCCGCGTCGGCGGCGTCCACGGGGCCGACGATGGTGGGCGGTTCGTGCGCGGCCAGCACACCGGTCAGCTCCATCAGACGCTGCCGGGGGGTGCCCGACGGCGGCGGGACGACCCTGGTCCGCGGCCGGAACGGACCCGCCGAACGGACCGTGACGGCAGCCGCCAGGTCGCCGTCGGCGGCCGCGGCGACGGCTGCCGCGTCCAGCACGGGTATCCCGGCGCGCTGTGCCGCCAGGGCCGCCGGCAGGGACGCCCGCCGCAGCCGGACGCCGGCGCCCTCGACCGAGCACACCGCCGGCGGGCGTACCCGCAGCCGCTCCCGCCGGCCGCCGTCGAGACGGCGCTCGGCCAGCAGCGACCCGCCGTCGACACGCAGGTCGACCAGCCCGAGTGCCTGGGCGGCGCCGAGCTCGTGCGCGAGCAGCGCGGGCAGCGCGCCCGTGCCCCGGTCCGGGGAGCGGTCGCCGCAGAGCACCAGCGCCGGCTCCCCGACCGTACGGACCGCGGCGAGCAGAGCGCGGGCCAGCGCACGCTCGTCCCGGCCGAGGTCGTCGAGGTAGTGCGGGGCGGGGCCGAGCGGCTCGCCGGCATGCCGGGGATCGTCACCGTGACCCGGGCCGTCGGCGTGCGACGCCGGCCCCACCCCCGGTATCGGCGCCGGCCACGGCACCCGCAGCGCCCGCGCGCCGAGCGCGGCCGCGGCGCGCAGCGTCTCGTCGGCGGCGGGCGGGCCGGCGGCCACGGCCAGCACCGGCCCACCCCAGGCCTCGGCGATCCGCAGCGCGTGCTCGAGGGCGGCCCGCTCGGCCGGGCCGATCCCGGCGCCGCGCGGGTCCCGGGTGACGGCCCCGGTCAGCGGGTCGACCTCCGGCCGCAGGTCGGTGTGGCGCAGGCACACGACAACGAGCGGCGCGGCCGGTGTCCCGGCCACTCCCCCGGTCTCGGCCGCTGTCCCGGTCACCGCCCCGGCCGGAGGCTCGGCCGGTGTCCCGGTAACGGCCGGTGTCCCGGTAACGGCCGGTGTCCCGGCCACGGCTCCGGCCGGTGTCTCAGCCGGTGTCGTGAGTGTCGGTTCGGACGGCTGTGACGTCATGGCGCCGTCACCCCCGCCGGAAGACGACGCCCTGCCCGCCGTCCGGGTAGGTCCATCTGATCGCGTTCTCGCTGTTGCAGATCATGTAGCAGGTCCCGCACTCGAAGCACTGCTCGTAGTTGAACAGGATGCCGCCGTCGGAGGTCGGGGCGAACAGGTTGGCCGGGCAGGCGGTCACGCACGCCTTCGTGGTGCACGAGCGGCAGACGTCGGAGTCGACCACGATGTGGGCCCGCTCGCCGACCCGGAAGTCGACGGTGGCCATCCGGTCGTCGAAGGAGAGGTCGTGCCAGCGTTCGCCCGTGGCGGCACCGGCCGCACCGGCCGCACCGGCCGCACCGGCGGGGCCGGCGGGGCCGGCGGGATGAGCCGGGCCGGCCGGGTCCGCCGGGCTGCCCGTGGCCGCCGGGACGGTTCTGGCCGGTGCGGCCGCCGGGGCTGCCCGGCCGGGCCGGCGGCGGTCCCTGACGAGGCCGAGCGGCAGGCGGCTCATCGGAACACCCGGCCGATCCGGGCGGCGTCGGCGGCCAGCTCGCGCAGGCTCACGCCGTTGCGCCTCGCCGCCCGCCGCAGCAGGCGGGCGAGGCCGGGCTTGGGCGTCGGGTTCGTCACGGTGAACACCCCTTCGGCGATGTCGGTGATCAGGCCGGGATACCGCTGCTGGATCCGTTCGGAGAGGATCACCTCGGGCGCGCCGCGCAGCCGTTTGTGGTCGGCCAGCACGAACTGGCCCGCCAGGTCGGACCGGTAGGAGGCGAGCCCGGCCGAGGAGACGTCACCGGCGGTGACCGCCCGGGCGGCGGCCCGGCCCGCGGCCAGCCCCGAGCCGATGGCGAAGTTGACCCCCTCCAGCCAGATGCCGGCGGCGAGCGTCATGCCGGCGGCGTCGCCGGCGAGGAGCAGCCCGTCGGCGTGCAGCTTCGGCATCGCGTCGTAGCCGCCTTCGGGGATCAGATGGGCGGAGTACTCCTTGACCGTCGACCCGCGCAGGTAGTGCGCGACGGCCGGGTGCGTCTTCACATCGGCGATGATCTCTTCGGGACGCACCTTCGCCGCGGCCAGGTGCGGCAGGGAGAGCACCACGCCGACGCTGACCGTGTCCGCGTTGGTATAGAGGAAGCCGCCGCCGGGGATCCCGCGGGTGCAGCCGAGCATCTCGATGTCCACGCCCTCGGTGCGGCGCACCCCGAAGCGCTCGTCGATCACTTCCCCGGGCAGCGCCAGCACCTCCTTGACGCCGAGGGTGTGGTGCGCGGCGTCGGCCCGCGGCAGCAGGCCGGCCTCCTTCGCCAGGAACGAGTTCACCCCGTCGCAGGCGATCACGACCTTCGCGCGCAGGTCGCCGTCGGCCCGGTCGGTGCGCACGCCGACGACCCGCCCGGCGGCGTCGCGCAGCAGCCCGGTGGCCACGGTCGAGGTGATCAGCCAGGCGCCCGCGGCCACGGCCTTGCTCGCCAGCCAGCTGTCGAAGTCCGCCCGGTAGGTGGTCATCCCGTTGTAGGGGGCGGCACCCCAGTCCTCGCTGCGGTAGTCGATGGACAGCGAACGCGTCGGCGTCATGATCATCGTTGACCGGCGCACCACCCAGCGCTCCACCGGCACCTCCTCCCACCAGGCGGGGAGGACCTCGTCGAGGACCCGGCCGTAGATCACACCACCGTAGACATTCTTCGACCCGGGGAACGGCCCCCGCTCGACGAGCGCGACGGACCGGCCCGCCCGGGCCAGCTCGAGCGCGGCGGACGACCCCGCCGGGCCGGCACCGACAACGACCGCGTCGAAGGACAGCACGGGCCGGCCGGACGACGCCGGTGACGCCGACACCGCGGGCGCCGGGGGCCCCGGGGACGTCGTGGGCCCCGTGGGCGTTGCCGATGACACGGCAGGTGTTGCCGTCACGGCCGGACCTCCTCGGGGACGGGGACGCCGAACCGCCGGGCCAGCTCCACCAGCAGCTCACGGGCGTCGGTGACCAGGCCGAGATCGGCCATCGCGGTCATCGGGCAGGACGGGTCGGTGTTGACGCTCACCACGTGCCGGGGGGAGCCCAGCCCGCTGACATGCTGGCTCGCGCCGGAGATCCCGAACGCGACGTAGAGCTCGGGGCCGACCGTCACCCCGGTCGTGCCGATCTGGCGGTCGTAGCCGATCCAGCCGGCGTCACTGGCGACCCTGGTCGCCCCCGCCGAGGCGCCGAGCGCCGCCGACACGGCGGCGAGCAGGCCGAACAGCGCCCGCCCCTGGCCCGCGCCGGACCCGGTGGGCACCAGCCCGGCGCCGCCGCCGACGACCCGGCCGGCCTCGGCGAGATCCATCGTCGCCGGATCCGGCTCGAGCACCTCGACGACCTCGACATCACGCGCCCAGGCCGACACGGCCGACGAGGACAGTGCGGCCGGCAGCCGCGGCAGCGGCGGCAGGGGCAGCTCCCGCGGGCCGGGATGCCGCCCGGCCGCGGGCACCGCACGCACGCCCGGCAACAGGGTCGCCACCGCGGGCCGCGCGCACTCGACCGTGAGCAGCAGCCGGTCGTCCAGCCTCGGCAGCTGCGCCCGTACCACCCCGTCGGCGTCCCGCCGGACCGCGACGGCGCCGGCGAGCAGCGGGCGGTCGAGCGCGGCGGCCAGCCGCGGGGCAAGGTCACGGCCGTCCGGGGACGCCGGCAGCAGCAGCAGCGGGACGTCCGCGAGCACGCCGACGAGCACCCGGGCGAGCGCGCCGGCCCGCAGCCCGGGGCCGGTGTCGCTCCACCACAGCGCCGACGCGCCCGTGACCGCCTGCGCCGCCTCCTTGGCCCCGCCGCCGATGATCAACGCCTGCCCGTCGGCCTCGGCGATGCTCTCCTCGGCACCCAGCGGCAGGACCCCGCCGCGCGCCACCACCACGGCAAGCACCGCCCCGCCCGGAACGGACCGCCCTTCTCCCACACCCTCC
>NZ_CEVIVD010000001.1:136572-137330 GCF_982290655.1 Protofrankia sp. CiP1_Cm_nod3 | reverse complement strand
TCCACTCCGACGGCCACTCCCTCCGCGGCCGTCTGCGCTCACAGGGACACCGCCACACGTTGGCCTTCGACGACCGCGGCGTGCGCGCGGCGGGGGGCGAGGCAGTCACCGACCCGGTGGACGGAGAACGGCAGCGCCGGCAGGTCCGCGCGCAGGCCGCGCCAGAGGGTGTCCTCCGCCCGTTGCTGGACGGCGCAGACCACCCAGTCCACGGCGCGCCGGGTGTCGGTGCCGGTGGGATGGTGCTGGAGGGCGAGCAGCACACCGCCGTCCGCGCCGGGTGTCACCCCCATCGGCACCAGGTCGGTGCTCTGGACGATGCCCCTGGCCGCCGCCCGGACGTTCCAGGTCTCCAGGTCCAGCGTCACCCCGAGGTCCTGGCCGACGACCATGCCGTTGGTGACGACCTCGACCCGGCAGCCCCGGTCGGCCAGCAGCTCCGCGACGGAGGTGGCCTGGTGGAACCCCAGCTCGTCCACGACCACGACGGTGCCGCTCGGCTCCGCCCGCCCCTCCAGCACGTCGCGCACGTCCACGACCCGGGGGTGCCCGGCCGCCCACCACGGGGGGTTCGGCCGGGCGCCGGTGGCCAGCACCACCGCGTCCGGGGCCTGCGCGCGCAGGAAGTCCGCGTCCACCTCGACGGAGGTCCGCACGTCGACACCGATCCGCCGCACGTGCGCGATCAGGTTGCGCGCGATGTCGAGGAACTCCGCCCGGCTCGGCACGGCCGCCGCCACCGGCACCTGGCCGCCCAG
>NZ_CEVIVD010000001.1:134531-136476 GCF_982290655.1 Protofrankia sp. CiP1_Cm_nod3 | reverse complement strand
GCTGGGCGGCGGTGACGGCGGCCTGCATGCCGCCGGGGCCGCCGCCGACGACGTGGACCCGCCGCCCGCGCCGGCGCGGCGCCGGCAGCGGCACCGACTCCCGGCCGGTGCGCGGGTTCTCGATGCAGCCCAGCCAGCGGTTGAGCCCCATCCGTCCCACGCACTCCTGGTTGCAGGACAGGCAGGTGCGGATCTCGGTGGCGTGCCCGGCCCGCGCCTTGGCCACGAAGTCCGGGTCGGCGATCTGGCCGCGCACCACCCCGATGAGGTCGGCGTGCCCTGCGGCCAGCGCCCGGTCGGCCTGCAGCGGGTCCTTGAACCGGCCGACGCCGACGACGGGCAGGCTCACCGCCTGTCGGATCGCGCTCGGGATGAACATCGCATAGCCCGGCGGCACCTGCATGCTCGCCTCGATCATGTAGAGGGTCGCGGTGGCGACCCCGATCGAGGTGTTGATGTAGTCGACCTTGCCGGTGGCCTCCACCAGCCGGGCCACGGCGACGGCCTCCTCGATCGTCGTCCCGCCCTCGATCAGCTCGTCGCCGCAGATCCGCACGCCGAGGGCGCGCCGCGGGCCGAGGGCCGCCCGGACCACGTCGACGATCTCCAGCAGCAGGCGGGCCCGGTTCGCCAGCTCCCCGCCGTAGGCGTCGGTGCGCCGGTTGGTCGCCGGGGAGAGGAAGCCGCGCACGATGGACGAGTGCGAGCACTGCAGCTCGACACCGTCGAACCCGCCGGCGACGCAATGCTCGGCGACCAGCCCGTAGCCGTCGACCACTTCCCGGATCTCGTGAAGCTCGACGGCCTTGGGCACCTCGCGGAACAGCGGGTCGGGCACCGGGCTGGGCGCCCACACCGGCAGCCGCGAGTACATCGACGACGCCTGGCCGCCGTTGTGGTTGATCTGGGCGAGGATCGGCACGCCGTGCGCGTGCACCGCGTCGGTGATCCGCCGGTAGCCGGGGATCACCTGCGGGTTGAACCCGTGGATGAGCTTCTCGTACGGCCAGTCCGTGGGATGCGTCGAGTGCTCCTCGGTGATGATCATCCCTGCGCCGCCCGCCGCCCGGGCCGCGTAGTAGGCCACGTGCTGGTCGGAGGGCAGGCCGTCCCGCGCGTAGTTGGTCAGGTGCGCCGAGAAGACCACCCGGTTGTCGACGGTGAGCGGCCCGATGCGTAACGGGCTGAACAGGTACCGGTAACGGCTGGTGGCACTCATGTCGCCTTCCTGGGTACGGGCTGCCGGCTGGGCGTGGCCACCGGTCCGCGCGGCCGCGCGGCCGCCGGACGCGTGGCCACCAGGCCCGTGGCTGCCGGACGAGGAGCCGCCGGACGCGTGGCCACCGGATGAGGAGCCACCGGACGCGTAGCCATCGGGCGCGTGGCCGCCAGCTGAAGATCCATCGGAGATGGCCTAGCCGCGGCGTGCCCCGGCGAGCGGCCGGGACGCCGGTGGGCTCGTGCGGCCGCCGATCTCGAGTGCGCGGCGGCGGCCCTCCAGGACCGCCTCGAGCACCGTCCGCGGCGCCACGCAGTCGCCGGCCCGGGGCGTGCCCGGCCGGGCGGTGTACAGGGCGTCCTCGGGGAGGCGGTGGCCACAGTCGACGAGCACCGCGCACGGCAGCGTGCGGCGCTCACCCGTCCAGACGTCCTCCAGCACGACCCGCCCGCCGCCGGCCTCGCGCAGCAGCACCCGCAGCTGGCGGCGTACGCCCGCCTGCTGCAGCCGGGTGTTGGCCGGCGCGAGGTCGCCGGTGAGGGAGAGCAGCGTGCCCGCCACCGTGTCGGGGGTGCCCAGGGCCACCTCGCGCCCGGCACCGGCGAGCCATTCGGCGACCCCGACCGCCACCGGCCCCCCGACCGGGTCGTGGACGAACACCGGGCCGGCGGGGACGGCGTCCAGACCGCCGCGCAGCACGTCGAGCACGTCGAGCACGGTGGTCGT
>NZ_CEVIVD010000001.1:132178-134052 GCF_982290655.1 Protofrankia sp. CiP1_Cm_nod3 | reverse complement strand
CCCGTCGAGCACGGTGGTCGTCCCGTCGAGCACGGTGGTCGTCCCGTCGGCGCCGGGACGCTCCTCGGCGGCGCCCCCCTCAGCAGCGCCGCCTCCGTCGCCAGCCCTGTCGCCGGCCCTGTCACCGACGCCGGCCCTGTCACCGACGCCGACGCCGGTGGCGGCTTCGCTGTCGGCGCCGCCCTCCTCGGCGGGAGCGCGCCCGCCGTCGACGTCGCCCGCGTTGCCGCTGCCATCGGCGACACCGCTCTCACCACCGGTGGCAGCACCGGCACCGGTGGTGAGAGCGGCAGCATCATCGGCACCGGCCGGCCCGTAACGGCCGGGCACGGGCCGGGACCCGGTGGTGAGCAGGACGTCCCAGCCGTCCGCGACAGCCGCGTCGAGATCGTCGGCGGTCACCTCGGTCCCGAGGTCGACCTGCACCCGCAGCCGGTGGCACTGCGCCACCAGCCAGTCGGTGAGCAGGGCCAGCCGGGTGCGGCCCGGCCCGGCCGCGGCGGCCCGCAGCGCGCCGCCGAGCGTGCCGCCGCGTTCGGCCAGCCGGACCTGGTGCCCGCGCAGCGCCAGCACCCGGGCGGCCTCCAGCCCGGCGGGCCCGCCGCCGACCACCAGCACGGCGCGGGCCCGCGGGTCGGTGCCCGTAACCGGCCTCTCGACGGTCTCGTGCCCGCTGTACGGCTCACCGACGCAGCTGACGACCGGGTTGCGGTTGTCACGCACCCGGCAGGCCTGGTTGCACAGGACGCACGGCCGGACCTGGCCGGCCGCGCCCGCGCGTACGAGACGCACCAGGTCGGGCTCGGCGATCTGCGCCCGGGTCATCTCGGCCATGTCGGCGACACCGTCGGCCAGGGCGGCCTCGGCCTCGGCCACGTCCACGACGCTGCCCTGCAGCACCACGGGGACGCGCCCGGCGGCGGCGGCCCGCATCTGCCGGCACAGCTGGAGGTTGAACATCGGCGGCGTGTGCGCGGCGGGCCGGTAGGCCGAGGTGGAGAACGGCCCGCCACGGACCACGACGAGCAGGTCGATGTCGCCGGCGAGGGCGGCGACCTGCTCGGCCGCCTGCTCGGGTGTCACCCCGGCCCAGGGCGCGAGCTCGTCGCAGGACAGCCGCAGCGCCAGGACGCGGCCGGCCCCCAGCGCGCCGCGCACCGCGGCGATCACCTCGCGGGTCAGGCGCAACCGGTCGTCACCGTAGCCGTCGGCACGCTGGTTGGTCAGCCCGGAGTGGAACTGGCGCAGCAGCGAGACCGGCCCGGCGTCGATCTCCACGCCGTCGGTGCCGGCCGCCGCGGCCAGCCGGGCGGCGGCGGCGAAGCCCTCGACGACCGCGTCGATCTCGGGCTGTTCCATCTCCGCGGGCAGTTCGCGGCTGGCCGCGTCGGCCACCGGCGACGGCGCCCACAGCACCGACTGGGAGAACGCGCTCGAGCCCTGCCCGCCGGCGTGGCCGAGCCCGGCGAGCACCAGGGTGCCGTGTTCCCGGCAGGCGTCGGCCACCGCCGACCAGCCGGGGGCGCAGTCGGCGGCCAGCGGCGCCCGCTCGTAGGGCCAGTCGTCGGCGGTGACCGACGCCGTCTCGGTGACGATGATCCCGGCGCCGCCGGCCGCCCGCCGGGCGTAGTAGGCGACGTGCCGGGCGCTCAACGAGCGGCGGTGGCCGAGGTTGGTCTCGTGCGGCCCGAACAGCACCCGGGACGGCGCCCGCCGCGTCCCGAGCGTCAGGGGGGTCCCGAGTAACAGGGGATCGGCCGGTTGTGGGGCGGGCATGTCAGCGCCCCACCGTGGCCGCGGGCGCGAACCCGGCCAGCGGGTCCTGCTGGCAGGCGCTCACCGGTGCGGCACTCACCGGCGCGCGGCCGATGACC
>NZ_CEVIVD010000001.1:128733-131938 GCF_982290655.1 Protofrankia sp. CiP1_Cm_nod3 | reverse complement strand
GCACTCACCGGCGCGCGGCCGATGACCACCGGGACCGGCCCCGGCCCGCCCCGCCCCGGCTCCCCGTGCCGCGGTGGCTTCCCGGCGGCGGCCCGGGAGTGGGAGTGGTCGCCGGAGGGCTTCGGGACGCCGGCGTCATCGCGGGCGAGCAGGGCGTCGGCCCCGTAGCCCTGGACGCACTCGGGATCCGGGCCGTCCAGCGGCAGGCCGGTGAAGAACTTCGCGGCCATGCAGCCGCCCCGGCAGGAGTCGAAGTGCGCGCAGGACGCGCACGCGCCCCCGCTCTGCGGCGCCCGCAGCTCGGTGAACAGCTCCGAGGAGCGCCAGACCCGTTCGAAGCCACCGGGCTCGCGGACGTTGCCGGCGAGGAAGGAGTCGTGGATGGCGAACGGGCAGGCGTAGACGTCCCCGACCGGGTCGATCAGGCAGACCACCCGGCCGGCGCCGCACAGGTTCAGCCCGGGCAGCGCCTGGCCGTAGGCGGACAGGTGGAAGAAGGAGTCCCCGGTGAGCACCTGCTCGCCGTGGGCCACCAGCCAGTCGTAGAGCTCGCGCTGCTGGGCGGCGGTGGGGTGCAGCTCGTCCCAGACGTCGGCGCCGCGGCCGGACGGGCGCAGCCGGGTCAGCCGCAGCTGGGCGCCGTACCGGTCGGCGAGGGCCTTGAACGCGTCGAGCTGGCCGGCGTTGTGCCGGGTGACGACGACGGAGAGCTTGAAGCCCGCGAACCCGGCGTCGGCGAGGTGCTCCATGGCGCGCACGGCGGTGGCATAGGAGCCCGTGCCGCGGACCGCGTCGTTGATCTCGGCGGTGGCGCCGTCCAGGGAGATCTGCACGTCGATGTAGTCGCTGCCGGCGAGCCGGGCGGCGACATCCCTGGTGATGCGCACCCCGTTGGTGGAGAACTTCACCCCGACGTGGTGGGCGACCGCGTAGTCGACGATCTCCCAGAAGTCCGGGCGGACGGTCGGCTCCCCGCCGCCGATGTTGACGTAGAAGACCTGCATGCGCTCGAGCTCGTCGATGACCGCCTTGCACTGCGCGGTGGTCAGCTCGCGCGGGTCGCGCCGCCCCGAGCTGGACAGGCAGTGCACGCAGGCCAGGTTGCAGGCGTAGGTGAGCTCCCAGGTCAGGCAGATCGGGGCGGCCAGGCCGTGCTGGAAGTGGTCGACCAGGCGGGCTGGTGCCGCGGCGACGCTCACGGCGCGTTCCTTTCGGCGGTCGTCGTCGTTTCGGCGGTCATCGTCGTCCTTTCGACGATCATGAACGTTGCCGCCAGCGTGGCCAGGGCACGCTGGTAGCGCGGCAGGTCGGCCTCGGTGATGCCGACCGCGGTGGCGGCATCCCGCGCGCGGGGATGCTCCGGCAGCGCCTGGACCAGACGCAGCAGCGCCGGGTCCTTCAGGAAGGACAGCCGGCGGGTCCCGAAGTGGTAGACCAGCGCCCCGAAAGGCTCCGGCCGCACCGAGACCTGGGGATGCAGCTGCCAGGGGGCGTCGAGGGCGAAGCCGGGGACGGCCCGCGCCGCCGCGGTGGGCTCGGTCATCCGGGCCGCGCGCTCTAGTAGACCCCGCACATCCCGTCGATGGAGACGTCCTCGACGAGGAACTCCTCCTGGAGGATGTCGACGTCGACGGGATGTGCCGCGCCAGCGGTGTCCTCGTCGAAGCTGACCGATGTCTCGCGTGTGTGGTCGCTCATGGCTGCTCCCTGCTGGTTCCTCGGGTCGGTCGGGTGGTCACGTGTGCGAGGTCACAGTAGTGGCACTCGGTGCCGAGTCACAGTAGTGGCACTTGGTGCCGAAAGGAAGCCCCTGGAGCGTTCCCGCCCGGATCCCCGCCCGCATCCTCCACCCGGATCCCCCGTCCGGACATCCCCGACCGGATGAGCGGACGTTCCCTGCCTGGTTACGCTGAGGCCACACGCGCCGGGGACGGCCGCTCACCTGATCGAGGCCGGAGACGGGATGACGGACAGCGGGACGGACAGCGGCACAGCCGCGGGCACGACCGGCCCGCTGCGCGGGCTGCGTGTCGTCGAGCTCGCCGGCATCGGCCCCGGCCCCTTCGCCGCGATGCTGCTCGCCGACCTGGGTGCGGACGTGATCCGGGTGGACCGTCCGGACGAGGCGAACGACATCGTGCCGCCGCCGGCGGACATCCTGCGGCGCGGCCGCCGTTCGGTCGTCATCGACCTGCGCTCCCCGGACGGGGTGCGGGCGGTGCTGGACCTGGCCGAGCGGGCGGACGTGCTGATCGAGGGCTACCGGCCGGGGGTCGCCGAGCGTCTCGGGGTCGGCCCGCGGGACTGCTGGGCCCGCAACCCCCGTCTCGTCTACGGCCGGATGACCGGCTGGGGCCAGGACGGCCCGCTGGCCCCCACCGCCGGGCACGACATCGGCTACATCGCGATCACCGGTGCGCTGCACGCGCTGGGCCGCCAGGGTGAGGGCCCGGCCGTGCCGGTCAACTTCCTCGGCGACTTCGGGGGCGGCTCCCTGTACCTGGTCGTCGGCGTGCTCGCCGCGGTCTTCGAGGCCGCCCGCTCCGGCCGCGGCCAGGTGGTCGACGCCGCCATCGTCGACGGCGCGGCATCCCTGACCACCTTCGTGCACGGTCTGATCGCCGCCGGGCAGTGGCGCGACGAGCGGGGCGTCAACCTGCTCGACACCGGGCGTCCCTGGTACGACGTCCACCGGACCGCCGATGACAGCTGGGTCGCCGTCGGGCCGCTGGAGCCGAAGTTCTACGCGCGGTTCATGACGCTGCTCGGCCTGGAGCCCGACGAGGCGGAGCGCGCGGACCCCGCCGCCTGGCCCGCGCTGCGGGAGCGGATCGCCGCCGCGTTCGCCCGGCGCACCCGGGACGAGTGGGCGAAGGTCTTCGAGGGCACCGACGCCTGTGTCGCCCCCGTGCTGAGCCTGACGGAGGCCGCGGACCACCCGCACCTGGCGGCCCGCGGCACGTTCGTCGAGGTGGACGGGGTGCGGCAGCCCGCTCCCGCACCCCGTTTCAGCCGGACGCCCGCCGCTCCCCCGGGCCCGCCCGCGCTGCCCGGCGCGCACACCCGGCAGGCGCTGACCGACTGGGGTGTGCGCGGCGTGGACGCGCTGCTCGCCTCCGGCGTGGCGGTCCAGGCGGCGGACCAGGCCTAGGCCGTGTCCGACGGCCTGGCCCGACGCTCCGGGAAGGCGGTCAGCAGCCCGCGG
>NZ_CEVIVD010000001.1:123699-128688 GCF_982290655.1 Protofrankia sp. CiP1_Cm_nod3 | reverse complement strand
CGCGGGCTGGGCTCCAGCGGCACGAACCGGCTGCCGTCGTCACTGACCTGGACGAAGGTGAAGCAGTCGCCGAGCTGCTCGAAGTTGGTGGTGAGGTCGATGGGCCGGGGCAGCAGGCCGTCAGCGCTGTAGTCGTGGACCTTGCGCAGGCCGCCGATGAACGACTGCTGGGTCGGGCAGGGCCCGGCCTCCCGCAGTCCGCGGACGAACATGTCGGCGGACAGCCAGCCGAAGACAGCGCCCTCCTGCGTCGGGCTCTGGTTCTCCGGCGCGTAGGTGGACATCGCGCTGAGCATCCGCGTGTAGGCCTGCGCGTTCTGCTCGAACGGGACGAAGCTGACGTACACGACGACCCCGGCCAGCGTCGGGCCCAGCTGCCGCAGCAGTGTCTGGTCGTAACCGGCCGGAACGAGCACGGTCTTGAGGTCGACACCGGCGGCCCGCACCGCCGGGATCAGCTTCGCCAGGACGTCCGGGAAGAGCGCGCCGGCGATCGTGTCGATACGTGCCGCCTTCATCTGCCGGGCCAGCGTCTCGAAGCTGGTCGTGCTGGCGGTCACCTCGTATTCCATGTCAACGCTGACGCCGGTGCGCCGCAGGCTCTCGACGACCTGCTGGTGGTATTTCCGGGTCGAGTCGCTCAGGGCCATGTCCACCATGGCGGCGCGGGTGCCACCACGGCTGCTGGCGAAATCCCCCCAGACCGTGGACGACCCCTTCTCGACCGTGTAGTAGTGCCACGAGAACATGTTCTGGTGCTGCGCCCAGACCGTCTCGCCGGCGAACCCGGTGACCGGGATCCCCTGGTCGCCGAGATACTGTGCGGAGCCACCCGCCACCTGCAGTCCCTGCATGATGCCGAAGACCTTCTCGTCCTCGACGAGCTGACGGGCCCCGACCAGGTTCAGCGTGGGATCCGTCGCGTCGTCCCGCCAGACGTAGGTGAGCTTCCGGCCGTTGACGCCCCCTTCGGCGTTGGCCAGTTCGAAACGGGCCTGAACGCCGGAACGGAATCCGTGCGCCGGGGACGCCCCGGGCCCGGAACTGCTGTACAGCAGGCCGGCTTTGACCTCGGTGCTGGTCACCCCCGGCGCCGTACAGCTCTCCGCCTGCACGGATCGGCTGCTGTCCCCACCCCCGCACGCGACCACCAGACCACCCAGGCAGCTCGATGTGATGACCAGGGCGGTGAAACGTAAGTGCCAACGTCTGCTGACCAATGACATGGTGACCCGTCTCTTGTCCCAAGTGTGATGTTGAGCACAGGCCAGTGTAGGAGTATTCAATATGTAGTTATATGGTTACCAAAATTTGGCCTGTCGCCGGCCTGGCGAGTCACCGGGCGGCGACCCAGAACGGCGCGGGACAGGATGACGGGCCGCCGGCTGCCGTGCCGCGGCGCGGCCGTACAGGGCTGGCCTGAGCTGGCCTGATGCCGCAGGAGACGCGGGCCATGACCGTACGTGCACCTGCCGGGCGCGCGGGCCGCCGCCGCACGGGGCGGGATGACGGCCCGGCCGGCGGTGGCCGGACGGTGACGGCCGGACGGTGGTTCCGTCCGTCCGTCCGTCCGGCCGGCCGCCACCGCCACCGCCGGCACCGCACCGCGGGCCGGCCCGGCCCGTTCACGCGGGAGCGGCCAGCGGTGATCCGTGACCGCCCGCTCAGGGGAGCGTGCGGCCGCAGCGCGGGGTGGGTGGCAGCGGCAGGAACCTGCTGCCGTCGTCGCTGACCTGGACGAAGGCGTAGCAGTCACCCAGCCGTCCGGAGTTGGTGGCGAAGTCGACTTTCTGCAGGAGCAGGCCGCCACCGTCGTAGTCGTGGACCTTGCGCAGGCCGTCGATGAACGACTGGCGGGTCGGGCAGGGCCCGGCCGCCTGTAGCCCGCGGATGAACATGTCGGCGGACAGCCAGCCGAAAACGGTGCTCTCCTGCGCCGGCGCCTGGTTCTCCGGGGCGTAGGCGGTCACCGCGTCGAACAGCCGCCGGTACGCCTCGGTGTCCAGCTCGAACGGGACGAAGTCGATGTAGGTGACGACCCCGGACAGCGCCGGACCGACCTGTTGCAGCAGCGTCGGGTCGTAGCCGACCGGGATGAGCACCGCCCTGAGGTCGACCCCGGCGGCCCGGGCCGCCGGGAGGAGCTTGACCAGAACGTTCGGGAAGACAACCCCGGCGATGGTGTCGATCTGCGCCGCCTTCATCTGCCGGGCCAGCGCCTCGAAGCTGGTGGTGCTGGCCGTCACCTCGAAGGTCATGTCGGTGTTGACACCGGCGGCGTTCAGGCTCTGGGCGAGCTGCCGGTGGAACTTCTTGCCGGCATCGCCCGACGCTATGCCCATCAGGACGGCACGGGTGCCGCCCCGGCTGCGGACGAAGTCCCCCCAGCCGCTGGAGGAACCTTTTTCGGAGGTGTAGTAGTGCCAGGAGAACATGTTCTTGTAATTTGCCCAGACGGTCTCGCCGGCGGATCCGACAACCGGGATCCCCCGCTCGCTCAGATAGGGCGCGGAACCGGATGCCGCATGCGGCCCCTGAATGATTCCGAAGGCCCCTTCGTCCTCGACGAGGTCGCGGGAACCGACCAGGTTCAACGCGGGATCGGTGGCGTCGTCCCGCCAGGAGTAGACAATCTTCCGGCCGTTGACACCGCCCTCGGCATTGACCACTCCGAGACGGGCGTCGATACCGGACCGGAACCCGCGCAGCAGGGACGCCCCCGGCCCGGACGCGCTGAACACCAGACCGGCTCTGACCTCGGTATCGGTTACTCCCGGCGTCGTGCAGGACGACCGGACGGGCTGCCTGGCGACATCGCTGCCACCGCATCCGGCCAGCAGCCCGCCCAGGGTTCCCAATACGAGAACCAGGGTGATGAGATGTAGGCGGCGGCACCTTCTGGTCACTGTCATTCCGATGTCCCGTTCCGGTGGAAAGGAGCAGCAAGAAAATCATGCGGTGCCGGCGGCGGCACAAGAGCGGCGGCACGCGACAGGCATCATCGCGGGGATCGCGGGGCCGGTGCCGGCGCGGGGCAGGCCTCGCCGTACACCGCCGCCGGCCGTCGCGGCTAACTTCTCAGGGCCTGGGCCAGCCGCAGGGCCTGGGCTTCGGTCAGGCATTTCGTCGCGCCCTTGCCGAGGCTGACGGCCCGGCCCCCCCGAATAGCCGCCTGGAAATAGCAGGTGGGGAAAACGGGCTGGCCCTCCGTGAATGTTGTCGGTGGGATGATGCCGCCCAACGTCTCGCCCTTCAGCGCGTACAGGCCCTTCTTGACGTCGGCCGGTGTCGAGTCGGGCCCGATGTTACCCGCCCTCGCCGCCGCTTCGAACAGTTTGCCACCGGCCCACGGGTAGATCGTGTCATAGGTGAACTGCCGGCTTTTACGCAGGTCCGGGTAGTACGTGTCCAGCGCGTCGAGGAACTCCTTCACCGCCGGCACGGACCCGTCGGTGTAAAGGACGGTCGGGGACACCAGGAGAGCCCCGTCAAAACCCCTGTGCCCGAGCCAGGACGGCCCGAGGGCCGGGGTCTGGCCGATCACGGCCGGGGTGAATCCCTGCTGGGCGCACGAGTCCACGACCCGCGGCACGACCTCGGAGCTGTGCGCCACGAACAGCGCGTCCACGCCCTCGTCCCTCAGCGCCAGGCAGGCCGCGGTGTAGTCGGGCGCGGCCGCCGAGATCTTCCCGGTGGCGATCCCGACGCCGCCGACGAGGGCGGAAGCGGCCCTGCCCAGGCCCTCGAGCTGGGCGCAGACCGCCGACTCGGAGCAGTACAGCAGGCCGACCTTCTTCTTGCCCGCCGCCTTCGCCGCCTCCCAGATACCCACGGTGGTCACCGGGAGCGGCGCGCCCGTTACGAAGAAGTCCGCGTGGGTCAGGAAGGGCGACTCGACGGAGAGCCCGCCGACGACCGGGATGTCCTTCTCGGTCACGTAGTCGGCCCAGGTCGTGCCGACCAGGCTGCTGTCGCCGATGATGGCCACGACCTTGTCCTGCTCGACCAGTTTCCGGACGGCCCGCAACGACCTCGTCGGGTCACCGCCGTCATCCTCTATGATCAATCTTACCGGGCTGCCGTTGACGCCGCCCCGCGTGTTGACGGATTTGGCCCAGGTGTCGAAAACGTCCTTGAGCCGGCCGAGGGCGGCCGACTGCGCACCCGAACAACTACAGATCGCACCAAGGACGACCGGCCTGCCCGACGACGCCTCCGCGTCCGTCCCCGAACTGGAGTCCGAGGAGCCACAGGCAGCTACCACCAGCATCGCAGCGGTCAGTAACACCCACAACGCGGCGCCGCGTCCTTTCCCGTTCATCCTTCTCCTTCTGGTGTTCCGGCCGTCATGCCGGCGGACCATCGCGAAAAAAGCCTCACCGCACGGAGACCTCGTCGAGCGGCGGGAAGACGCCGGGGCCGGCGGCCCCCAGCGCCGGGTAGAGCCCGGTGAGCCGGATCGCCGGGATCGCGAGGACCGCCCCGGCCGGGACGGCGGCCGGCCCCACCAGCGGCGCGGCCAGCCACGGCCGGCCGTCTCCGCGGTGGCCGTACCGGTGACGCGTCGAGGGAGCCGACGATGACCCGCGGGCGGATGTGATGACAGCGGGCCAACTGGTCGACCGGAACGCAAGTATTGATCAACATGTCGGCGCGCCCGGCCTGCACCGCTGGGATCGCGCCGGCGGCCGTCACCACAGGCCCCACGCCGACGGGCCCACGCCGACGGGCCCCACGCCGGCGGGCCGCCCCGGTGCTCCGGTGCCGGCACCGCGGTCAGCGTGGCGCGTCGCCCACTCGGCCACTCCCCGTCGCAAAAGGAATCACTCCGAGTCACCGCTGACGCCGTATCGGCCTTCGCGGCAACGGTCACAGCTCTGCGTCTCCTTCGCCGGCCCCCGACTTCGGCTGCCCGTTCTTCTCTGCTGGTGCCTGTTCTTCTCTGCTGGTGCCTGTTCTTCTCTGCTGGTGCCTGTTCTTCTCTGCTGG
>NZ_CEVIVD010000001.1:122846-123468 GCF_982290655.1 Protofrankia sp. CiP1_Cm_nod3 | reverse complement strand
ACGGGCGCCCGGCCGCCGGGAGAGCGACGGAGACCGCTGACGATCGTTTGCGGCCCAGCCGTGCGATCAGCCCCGGTCATCGGTCCCGGTCATCAGTCCCGGTCAGGCCTCGGCCACGTTCCGGATACAGGCGAAACCCCACCTGCGACGCTATTTCAGCACCACGGCGAATCCCGTACCCAACCGGCCCACGGCAGGCGCTGCCAGCCGCCCCCGGCTGCCACCTACCGCACCTGTCTTCGGGACGGTCCGTAGCCGTCACCGCTCATCGTCCTGCCGGAACGAGCAGCGGGCGGGAACAGGCCGGCCGTCGGAAGGGCAGGCCGGAACAGGCGCCGGAAACAGGCCGGCGCCGGGAGACATCGCCGCCCGCCTGGCGACATGCCACCGGCACGGTCGAGATCCTCGCGGGCGCGCCCGGCGACACCGAAGGACCAGCGTCAAAGAAGCGGGCGCTCAGGGAGCGGACGTCCAGGGAGTGGCGGCCGAAGGAGCGGCGGCCACTCGATGATCACGAAGGGGCGGCCCCGGCACGCCGGAAGAGCATGCCGGGGCCGTCCGCGACACCCTGTACCGGTTCCCGCGCCGGCGCGCCGCAGGTGCCGCACGCGCGACCCGGCGC
>NZ_CEVIVD010000001.1:79604-122475 GCF_982290655.1 Protofrankia sp. CiP1_Cm_nod3 | reverse complement strand
CCGGCCCAACCGGTACGGCGGGGACCACCGCGACGAACCAGGCGTCGCGTGTCCCCGCCGCGTTCCCGCCGGGCTTCCGCCGGCGGGGATCGTTCCTACCGGACGAGCTCGGCGGGTACGTCGATGTGGCGAGAACGTACGTACTCGCCGAAGCCCTTCGCCTGCGGGTCGGGGCGGGTCGCCGAGGCGACCCCCTCCCCCAGCAGCCCGACGACGACGAAGTTGAGCGCGCGCAGGTTCGCCAGCTCGTACCTGTGCACCTGAAGGCCGGCGGCCTCCGGGACCAGCTCGACGAACTTCCGTGTGGTCAGCTCGGCGGCGAGCCAGGCGTAGGTGGCGTCGTCCCGGGCCCAGATGCCCACGTTCGCGTTGCCGCCCTTGTCCCCGGAGCGGGCGCCGGCCAGCCGCCCGAGCGGGACCCGCACCCGTCCGCCCGTGCCCGCCGCGGGGGTGGCTGTCGCGCCCACCGGCTCCTCCTGCGCGGCCGGGGGCTGCGGCGCCGACGGGCTGTGCTCGATGACGAGCTCGGAGCCGTCATCGAGCACGACACGCTGGGTGACGACATCCCGGGAGACGAGCGCGGGCCAGTAGACGCCGTACGCGCTCTCGCCGGTGGGCGGTGTCGTGGTGTGGAAGCCGGCGTAGCCCCCCAGCGGGAGGGCCATGGTCGCGTTCGAGAAGGAGCGCCCGACGCGTGCCGGGTCCCGGTCCTTGACCGTGACCTGCAGGTGCGCGGCCGCCAGCGCGTTGGTCTCGGCGTTGTCGTGGTCGAAACGCAGCAGCCGCACGTCGACGGCGTCGAAGGAGTCCTCGCCGCCGAGGATGTCGAACAGCTCCTGGCGGGCCCAGGCGGCCTTCTCCTCGATGTCGAGACCGGTGATGACCAGGGTCATCGTGTTGCGGTAGCCGCCGAGGTAGTTCACGGCGACCTTCAGCTTGTCCGACGGGGCGCTGCCGCGGGTGCCGCTCAGCAGCACCCGGTCCGGGCCCTGCTGCGTCAGCTCGGCGGTGTCGAAGTGGGCGACGACGTCGGGGTTGGCGTACGCGGGGCCGGCGATCTCGTAGAGCAGCTGGGCCGTGACCGTGCCGACCGAGACCAGGCCGCCGGTGTCGGCGTGCTTGGTGATGACGCTGCTGCCGTCGGCGGCCACCTCCGCGATGGGGAACCCCGGGTAGCGCCGGTCGGTGACCTCCGACAGGAACGCGTAGTTGCCGCCGCAGGCCTGCGGGCCGCACTCGATCACATGGCCGGCCGCGACCGCTCCGGCGAGCTGGTCCCAGTCGGTGCGTTCCCAGCCGTGCCACCAGGCCGCGGGGCCGACCACGAGGGACGCGTCGGTCACCCGGGGTGTCACGACGATGTCGGCGCCCGCCTCCAGCGCGGCGGCGATGCCCCAGCCGCCGAGGTAGGCGTTGGCGGTCACCGGCTGCACACCCAGCTCGGCGAGCTTGCGCCCGGTGTCTATGTTGACGAACGGCTCGCCGGCCGCCTGCAGCTCGTCGATGCGGCCCACGAGATCGTCACCGGTGACGTAGGCGACGCGGGGGGACAGGCCGAGGCGCGCGGCGAGCTCGGCCACCTTCTCGGCCAGCCCCTGGGGGTTGAGGCCGCCGGCGTTGGCGACGATCCTGATGCCGCGCTCCAGGCTGGTGGCGAGCACCTGCTCGAGCTGGGTGAGGAAGGTGCGGGCGTACCCGGCCCCGGGGTCACGGCGCCGGGCCTTCCACAGGATCAGCATCGTCAGCTCGGCGAGGTAGTCGCCGGTCAGCACGTCGATCGGGCCGCCGTCGACCATCTGCTTCGCGGCGTCGATACGGTCCCCGTAGAAACCCGAGCAGTTGGCGATGCGCACCGGACGCCGCGGTGCGCCCGGCGTGGCCGGCGTGGCCGGTACAGCCGGTGTGGTCACGTGCGGCACCATCCTTCCTGCAAGGTCGACGCGGGGGCCGACGAGAGGGCCGGCGAGAGAGCCGGACCGATGAGGGGGGCCGCGGTCACGGCTTCTCCCCGCCGCGGGGACGCCCGGGGCCCGGCGGCCCGGCGAAGACCTGGGCGATCTCGAGGAAGCGGGCCGCGGTGGCCCCGGTGGCCCGCAGGCCGAGGTCCGCGTGGTGGCGGCGCTGGGTGACCAGCAGGCAGAAGTCGAGCGCCGGGCCGGTGATGACATCGGCCGCCTCCGGCGGCCCCCACTGCCAGAGCGAGCCGTCGGGGGCGGTGAGGCTGACCCGGACCGGGCTGTCGGGCGGGGGCAGCTGCCGCACGGCGAAGCTCCAGCGGATCGTGGCGACGCCGAGGTGCGCGATGTGGCGCAGCCGGGCGGTCGGCTCGCGCCGCGCCCCCAGGGCGTCGGCGACGTCCTGCCCGTGCGCCCAGGTCTCCATCAGCCGGGCGGTGGCGGAGCTCGGGGCGCTCATCGGCGGGCCGAACCAGCGCAGCTTCGTCCCGGGCTCGACCGCCCCCAGCGTGTCCAGCAGGGCGCCGCGCGCCTGCTCGAACCAGGTGAGCAGCTCACCGCCGGAACGGTCCCGGTACCACCGGGCGACGTGCGCGGCGAAGTCGTCACCGAGATCGGTCAGCTTCTTCGCCTCGGCGTCGAAGCGGTCCGGGTCGGTCGCGGCGAGCACTGTCACGTCGTCGAAGTACGCCAGGTGGCTGACCTGGTCCTTGATGTCCCAGCCGGCGGCCGGTGTCGGCGTGCGCCAGCCGGGCTCGTCAAGGCCGCGCAGCAGAGCCGTCAGTTCCTCGGTCTCGGCTGCCAGGTCGGCCAGCAGCGGGCCGATGTCGGCGGCCATCAGCGCCCGCTCCGGGCCGGCGGGCGCCGCCAGGCCACCGGCCCGTCCGGGGCGTGGGTGACGGGTGCCGTCATGGCTGCTCACCGTCGGCGGCGAGCACGGCCAGGACATGGCCGCCGTCGACGGTCTGGCCCTGGCGCGCGTTGATCTCCACCACGACGCCGTCCTGGGGCGCGGTCACCGTGTGCTCCATCTTCATCGCTTCCAGGACCAGCACCACGTCACCGGTGGTGACGGTCGCGCCCTCCTCCACGACGACGCGGACGACCGTGCCCGGCATGGGCGCGACCAGCGAGCCCGGGGCGACGTTCGCGCCCGGCTCGACGAACCGCGGAACCTCCCGCGCCACGGTCGAGGCGCCGCGGCCGTCGAGGTGGAAGACCGCCCCGTCACGGGTCACGTACACGGTCGCGCGGACATCGTCGACGGTGATGTCGACCAGGCCGGTGTCGACGCGGTGGACCAGCGCCTCCAGCGGGCGGCCGTCCACGCTGGCCTTGACCCGGTCGCCGTACTGGCGGTAGCGGACCTCGATCGCCTTGCCGGCCACCTCCAGCACGGTGCGCTGGGGCTCGGTCGGGACGTTGCGCCACCCCGGCGGCAGGGTCGGCAGCACCGCGTTCGCCCGGCGCCGGGTGGCGGCGGTGAGGGCGGCCGCCAGCAGATGGGTCGCGAGGACGTCGTCGGGCAGGGGCGGGGTGCTCAGCGCCACCGGGTCGTGGCGGTTGAGGTACCCGGTGTCGATGGCGCCGGCGCGGAACTCCTCCTCCCGCAGGATGCCCACCAGCAGCTCACGGTTGGTGGTCACGCCGTCCACCCGGGTGCGGGCGAGGGCCCGGCCGAGGCGGCGGATGGCGTCCGCCCGGGTCGGGCCATAGGCGATGATCTTGGCGAGCATCGGGTCGTAGTGCACGCCGATCACCGACCCGTCGGTGATCCCGCTGTCGACGCGGATGCCCGTGAGCGCCGGCACCTCGAAGCGGTGCACCGTCCCGGTCGCCGGCAGGAAGCCGGCCGGGACGTCCTCGGCGTACAGCCGGACCTCGATGGCGTGCCCGTTGATGCGCGCCTGGCGCAGCTCGTCGGGCAGGGGCGCGCCCTCGGCGACCAGCAGCTGGGCGCGGACCAGGTCGAGGCCGGTGATCTCCTCGGTGACCGGGTGCTCGACCTGCAGCCGGGTGTTCACCTCGAGGAAGAAGAACTGCCCCTGCTGGTCGAGGACGAACTCCACCGTCCCGGCGCCGACGTAGCCGATCGCGTTCGCGGCGGCGACCGCGGCCGAGCCGAGGCGCTCGCGCAGCTCGTCGTCGACGGCGACCGAGGGCGCCTCCTCGATGATCTTCTGGTAGCGGCGCTGGATGGAGCACTCCCGCTCGAACAGGTGCACCGCGTTGCCGTGCTGGTCGGCGAAGATCTGCACCTCGATGTGCCGGGGGCGCTCGACGTAGTGCTCCAGGAACACCGTCGCGTTGCCGAACGCCGAGGCCGCCTCGCGCTGCGCGCCGGCGACCGCCTCCGCGAGCTCGTCGACCTGGCGGACGATGCGCATGCCGCGCCCGCCACCGCCGTAGGCGGCCTTGACCAGCAGCGGGAACGCCAGGTCCGCGGCGGCCTGGGCGAGCTGGCCGCCGTCGGCGAGCAGGTCGGAGTCGATGACCAGGCCGGGCAGGACGGGCACGCCGGCCTTGTCCATCAGCTCCTTCGCCCTGGTCTTCGACCCCATCGCGTCGATGGCGTCCGGGGGCGGCCCGATGAAGGTGATGCCGGCGGCGGCGCAGGCCCGGGCGAAGTCGGCGTTCTCCGACAGGAAGCCGTAGCCGGGGTGGATCGCGTCGGCCCCGGTGCGCTGGGCGGCGGCGATCACCAGGTCGCCGCGCAGGTACGTCTCGGTCGGGGTCGCGCCGGGCAGCCGGACCGCCTCGTCGGCCTCGCGGGCGAACGGGGCGTCGGCGTCCGGGTCGGAGAAGACCGCGACCGTGGCGATGTCCAGCTCGTGGGCGGTGCGGATGATCCTCGAGGCGATCTCACCGCGGTTGGCAATCAGCAGTTTGGTGACCACAACACTCACATCCTGAAGACGCCGTAGCCGCGGCGCCCCTCGATCGGGCCCGAATGAGCGGCGGACAGGGCGATACCGAGCACGGTGCGGGTGTCACGGGGGTCGAGGACACCGTCGTCGTAGAGCTTGCCACTCATGAAGAACGAGTGTGACTCGGCGCTGATCTGGCCTTCGATCTCCTCGCGGCGCCGGTCGTCGGCCTCCTGGTCGAACGGCCGGCCGGCCGCGGCGGCCGCGGCCTTGCCGACGATCGACAGCACGCCGGCGAGCTGGGCGGCGCCCATGACGGCGCACTTGGCGCCCACCCAGGCGAACATCAGCCGCGGGTCGTACGCCCGGCCGGACATGCCGTAGTTGCCGGCGCCGAACGAGGCGGCCATGTTGACGGTCAGGTGCGGTACGCGGCTGTTGGTGACGGCGTTGATCATCTTGGCGCCGTCCTTGATGATGCCGCCCTGCTCGTAGGCCGCGCCGACCATGTAGCCGGTGGTGTTCTGCAGGAACACCAGCGGCGTGTCGGCCTGGTTGGCCAGCAGGATGAACTCCGAGGCCTTCTTGGCCTCCTCGCTGAACAGCACGCCGTTGGCATTGGCCAGCACCCCGACCGGGAAGCCGTGGATGGAGGCCCAGCCGGTCACGATGCTCGTGCCGTAGTCCGGCTTGTACTCACCGAAACGGGAGCCGTCGACGACCCGGGCGAGCACCTCGCGTGGGTCGAAGGGGACACGGAAGTCCGACGGCGCGATCCCGAGCAGTTCCTCGGGGTCGTAGAGGGGCGGGTCGGCCGGCAGGCTCGGGCCGGGGCCGAGCTTCCGCCAGTTGATCTCGGAGAGGATGCGCCGGCCGATGCGGATCGCGTCCTGCTCGTCGACGGCGAAGTGGTCGGCGAGCCCGGAGACCCGGGCGTGCATCGCGGCACCGCCGAGGTCCTCGTCGTTCGACTCCTCGCCGGTGGCCATCTTCACCAGCGGGGGGCCGCCGAGGAACACCTTGGCCTGCTGGTCCACGAGCACGGTGTAGTCACACATGCCCGGTACGTACGCACCGCCCGCGGTGGAGTTGCCGAAGACGAGCGCGATGGTCGGAATGCCCAGCGCCGAGAGCTCGGACAGGTCGTGGAAGATCTTCCCGGCCTGGACGAACAGGTCGGCCTGGTTCGGCAGGTCGGCGCCGCCGGACTCGACGAGGTTCACCACCGGCAGCCGGTTGCGCCGGGCGATCTCGAGCGCGCGCAGCGTCTTCTTCAACGAGTAGGGGTTCATCGCGCCGCCGCGCACGGTCGGATCATGTCCGAGGATCACGACCTCGACACCGGAGACCACTCCGATGCCGGTGACGACGCTTGCCCCGACAGCGAACTCACTGCCCCAGGCGGCGAGTGTGGACAGTTCCAGGAACGGGGCGTCGCGGTCGAGCAACAGCTCGATCCGCTCACGTACCAGCAGCCGGCCCCTGTCGTGGTGCCGCTGCCGGTAACGTTCTCCACCGCCTGCCCGCGCGAGATCCAACTGGTCGTCGAGCTCGGCCAGAAACTTCAGCTGGGCCGCACGGTTGGTGCGGTACAGCTCCGAGGCGGTGTCGAGGCGGGACCGCAATGGGGTGCCTTCGACTGCCCTGGGGTGGGTGGCGACGATCGTCATGTACATCCCCTCAGTACGACCGAGGAAGGCCGAGGCTGTGCTGCGCGACGTAATTGAGAATCATTTCCCGGTTGACCGGCGCGATGCGCAGAATTCGGGCCAGCCCCCACAGCGGCACCAGACCGTACTCGACGGACATGCCGTTACCACCATGGGTCTGAATAGCCTGGTCCACCGCGGCGAGCGCGGCCTCCGCGGCGGCGTACTTCGCTATGTTCGACGGTTCTCCCGCAGGCAGGCCCTGGTCGTGCGCCCAGGCGGCCTTGCGGGTCATCAGTGCGGCGAGATCGGTTTCGATCTTCGCTTTCGCCAGCGGATGCGAGATCCCCTGGTAGGTACCGATCGGCTGGTCCCACACCTGCCGGTTGCGCGCGTAGTCGACGGCCCTGCCCAGCGCGTACCGGGCGATTCCCACGCACAGCGCGGCGCCGGTGATCCGCTCCGGGTTCAGGCCGTGGAAGACCTGCCGGAACCCGTCCCCCTCGTCGCCGACAAGCGCCTCGGAGGCAACCCGGGCGTTGTCGAAGAAGAGGGTGAACTGCCGCTCGGGAACCTGCGCGGCAACCGGCAGCGGGTGGGCGGTCAGACCGGGAGTACCGGTCGGCACGACGAACAGCGACAGGCGGGCCCGGCCGCTGGCCTCGTCGGTGCCGGTACGGGCCACCACCAGTACGGCGGCGGCGTCGTCAAAACCGGAAATGTAGTACTTCTGGCCGGTGAGGAGCCAGTCGTCGCCATCCCGGACGGCCCGGGTCGAGATCCGGTGGGTGTTCGAGCCCGCGTCGGGCTCGGTGATGGCAAAGACGATCTTGTGTGCGCCCGAGGACAGGCCCGGCAGCCAGCGCTCCTTCTGGCCGGCGCTGCCGAAACGGGCGATCACCTCGCCGGAGATCGCCGACGAGACGAGCAGGAGCAGCAGCGGGCAGCCCGCCGCCGCGCTCTCCTCGCAGACGGCGGCGAGCTCCACGATGCCGCCGCCCCCGCCGCCGTACTCCTCGGGGAGGTTCACGCCTATGAAGCCCGCTTCGGCAAGCGCCGCCCATATCTCACTGGTCGGCTTTCTGGCCTGCGAACGCTCGGTGTAGTAGGTGCCACCGAACGGTTTGGAGATCGCCGCGACCGTCTCCCGCAGAGCCCGCAGCTCCGCGTCCTCACCGAAGTCCACACCGTCTCCAAGGATTGTTCGTCAGCTCGTGGCCAGGAGCAGCGTGGTCATATCCCCTGGGTCACGGACTCGTCGGCCGCCGCCACTCGCCAGCCTTCCCCGGGCAGATGTTGTGACGGGCACGAGCTTTCCCGGTAACGCCGATAGTACGTGGACCGGGAGCGGCCGACCGCGACACAGGCCGCTGTCACACCGATCTGCGGCACCAGCACGGCCATTGCGTCCGCTATCAGCCGTTCTGCTTCTGTGAGAAGGCCGGTGTACCGACGTCGCTGGGCGCGCTCCTGGACAACGTCGCCAAGAGCGCGTGCAGTTTTCCCTGGACGTCGATCACGAGCCGGGCCTTCGCCAGCTCCTTCTCCAGTCGCCCGTTCTTCGCCCGCAGTTCGGCCAGCTCGGTGTCCCGGACATCCGCCGGCGGCCGGCCGATCGGCCGGGACAGCTCCGCCAGCGCACCGGCGTCCCGGGCCCGGCGCCACACCGCGATGTGCGCGGCGTAGAGCTGCTCCCGGCGCAGAATGGCGCCCTTCGCACCCGGTGATGTCGCCGCCTCGTACTCCGCCAGGATCGCCAGTTTGTAATCGGCGCTGAACGAGCGCTTACGCGCCCTCCCCTGCTCCCGCGGACCAGGCTGCCCCACCTGGTCACCATCAGGCAGCCGGCCGTCATCGACTGCATCCGGCCTGATGCTCAGCCCCACGGACACCGACATCCACTCCTTCCATCCTGGCTTCGTTTCCCCTCAAAGGCTTCCCGCAGAGGCTTCCCTCGAAGGCTTCCCTCAAAGGCTTCCAGCCGCGCGACACAGGCTGCGGCACGAAAAACATCACGGACATGTGCCGCCGTACTGCCCGGCGGCACGGCGTCCTGCTGTACGCATGACGGCGCTGTCACACGTACAGCGGTCTTCTTCTACACTGCCGGTCTCCCCTATTCGTACGACGCGCCCGCGGCCGCCGCCCGTACCAGGGACTCCGGCGGGGTGAACCGCTCGCCGTAACGCTCGGCCAGCTCGTTCGCCCGCGCCACGAACCCGGCTGTCCCGCCCTTGTACTGGTTGATGTACTGGAACACCCCACCGGTCCACGAGGGGAAACCGATGCCGAACAACGAGCCGATGTTGGCATCGGGTATCGAGGTGATGACACCCTCGTCCCGCGCGCGGACGGCCTCCAGCGTCTCGGCGAACAGCAGCCGCTCCTTGAGATCCTCGAACGGGATCGCGCGGCCCGGCACCCGGAACGCCTCATGAAGGCCCGGCCACAGTCCCTGCCGGCGGCCGGAGCCGTCGTATTCGTAGAAACCGGCGCCGCCGGAACGGCCCGGCCGCCCGAACTCGTCGATCAGCCGGTCGATGACCGCCTCCGCCGCGTGCTCCTTCCAGACCCCGCCGGCGGCCTCGACCGCGGCCCTGGCCTCCTGGCGGATCTTCCTCGGCAGGGTCAGCGTGAGCTCGTCGATGAGCTGCAGCGCGCCGGCGGGATAGCCGGCCTGCAACGCGGCCTGCTCGATGCTGGCGGGCGCGATGCCGTCACCGACGGCCGCGACCGCCTCGTTGAGGAAGGCGATGATGACCCGGCTGGTGAAGAACCCACGGCTGTCGTTGACGACGATGGGCGTCTTGCGGATCTGCTGCACGAAGTCGAAGACCCTGGCCAGGGTGCGCTCCGAGGTGCGCTCACCCTTGATGATCTCGACCAGGGCCATCCGGTCGACCGGCGAGAAGAAGTGGATGCCGATGAAGTCCTCCGGCCGCTGGACCCCCTGCGCCAGCAGGGTGATCGGCAGGGTCGAGGTGTTCGACCCGAGGACCGCGTCCGGGTCGACGATCTCCTCGATCTCGCCGAAGACCTTGTGCTTGAGCTCGGCGCTCTCGAAGACCGCCTCGACGACGAAGTCGACCCCGGCGAAGTCGGCCGGGTCCTCCGTCGGCAGGATGCGGCCGAGTACCGCGTCCGCCTGCTCCTGCGAGGTCTTCCCCTTGGCCACCGCCCTGGAGAGGGTCTTCTCCACACCGGCCTTGCCACGCTCGGCGGCGGCGAGGCTGACGTCCTTGAGGACCACCTCGATCCCGGCCTTCGCCGCCGCGTAGGCGATGCCCGCGCCCATCATCCCGGCCCCGAGGACACCGACCTTGCGCGCCTGGAAGCGGTCGAACCCGGCCGGCCGGCTGCCACCGGCCTTGATGTGCTGGGTGTCGAAGAAGAACGCCTGGATCAGGTTCTTGGCCACCTGGCCGGTGGCCAGGTGGATCAGGTACCGGGTCTCGATCAGCGACGCCGTGTCGACGTCGACCTGCGCGCCCTCCACGGCGGCGGCGACGATGGCCCGCGGCGCCTGCAGCGGCGAGCCGCCGAGCTGGGCGCGCAGCTTGGCCGTCAGGCTGGGCAGGACTGGCGCCAGCGACGGGGAGTCCGGCGCCCCACCGGGGATCTGGAAGCCCTTGACGTCCCACGGCTGACGCGCCTCGGGGTTCTTCTGGATCCATTCCTTGGCCCGGGGGAGCAGCTCGGGGATGCTCGCCACGACCTCGTCGACCAGGCCGGCCTCGAGGGCGTCGGCCGGGCTGAACCGGGTGCCGGGCAGCAGCACCTTGTTCAGGGCGTCGACGACGCCGAGGGTGCGCACGGTCCGTACCACCCCGCCGCAGCCGGGCAGCAGCCCGAGCCCGACCTCGGGCAGGCCGATCTGGTTGCCCGGGACGTCGGCGGCGATCCGGTGGTGGGTGGCCAGCCCGAGCTCGAGGCCGCCGCCGAGGGCGGCGCCGTTGAAGGCGGCCACGACCGGCCGGTCGAAGGTCTCCAGGGCGCGCAGCAGCCCCTTGATCCGGTTGAGGTGCGCCGTGAACTCCGCGGCGTCCTCCTTGCGCAGCGCCTTGAGCTCGTTGAGGTTGCCGCCGGCGAAGAAGGTCTTCTTCGCGGACGTGAGAACGACGCCGGTGATCGTCTCCTTCTCCCGCCCGAGCCTGTCGACGGCCGCCTGCAACGACTCGACGAAGTCCCGGTTGAGGGTGTTCGCCGAAGCCTGCGGGTCATCCAGGGTCAGCACGACGACGCCGTCGGGGTCCTGCGCCCACTGGATGGTTTCTGTGTACGCCATAGTCGGTCCACCCGTATCCGTCGACATGATCACACGCGCTCGATGATCGTGGCCACGCCCATACCGCCGCCGATGCACAGCGTGATGAGCCCTCGGCGCTGCTCCCTGCGCTCGAGCTCGTCGAGCACGGTGGAGACCAGCATCCCGCCGGTGGCACCGAGCGGGTGCCCCATCGCGATCGCCCCGCCGTTGACGTTCACGTTCTCCTCGGGGATCTTCAGATCCCTGACCCACTTGAGCACCACCGACGCGAAGGCCTCGTTGAGCTCGAAGATGTCGATGTCGTCCAGGGTCAGCCCGGCGGTGGCAAGCACCTTCTCCGTCGCCGGCTTCGGCCCGGTCAGCATGATGGTCGGGTCGGAGCCGCTGATCGCGGTGGCGACGACCCTGCCGCGCGGTGTCAGGCCGAGGTCCCGGCCCGCCTGCTCGCTGCCGATGAGCAACAGCGACGCGCCGTCGACGATGCCCGAGGAGTTCCCCCCGGTGTGGACGTGGTTGATCTTCTCGACCTCGTGGTACTTCTGCAGCGCGACGGCGTCGAACCCGCCCGAGCGGCCGAGCCCCTCGAAGGACGGCTTCAGCGCGCCGAGGGACTCCACCGTCGAGCTGGGCCGGCGGTGCTCGTCGTGGTCGAGGATCACGACGCCGTTGACATCCCTGACCGGTACCACCGAGCGCGCGAAGTAGCCGTTGCGCCAGGCCGTGTCCGCGAGCTCCTGCGAGCGCACGGCGTACGCGTCCACGTCCTCGCGGCTGAAGCCCTCGATGGTGGCGATCAGGTCGGCGCCGATGCCCTGCGGGACGAAGTAGTGGTCGTAGGTCGTGACCGGGTCGTTGAACAGCGGGCCGCCGTCGGAGAGGATCCCCACCCGCGACATCGACTCGACGCCACCGGCGAGGACCAGCCGGTCCCAGCCCGAGCGTACCTTCTGGGCCGCGATGTTGGTCGCTTCCAGGCCCGAGGCGCAGAAACGGTTGACCTGTATCCCGCCCACCGTGTCCGGCAGGCCGGCGGCGATCGCCGCCGCCTTCGCGATGTCACCGCCCTGGTCCCCGATCGGGGAGACAACCCCCAGGACCACGTCGTCGACGTAGGCCGGGTCCAGCTGCGGAAGCCGCTGCTTGACCTCGTCGATGAGGCCTACTACGAGGTCCAGCGGCTTCGTGCCATGCAGCGCCCCTTTCTTTCCCTTTCCTCGAGGGGTCCGAACCGCCTCGTAGATGTACGCCTCGGCTGACACGATCAGGTTCCCTTCCTGGGATGTCGCCGGCACCGCCGACGGCAGTCACGCGTGCCGGCCTGCGCCGGCCGGGCCCGCCGTCGGCACCGGCGCGCGGTGCCGACGGGGCGCCGGCACCGCGCTGGTTCCTTCAGGCCCGTCACTTATGCGGGCGGCGTCCCGAGTACCAGGGCGAACGCCGCCCGGTTCTCCAGCCCGCCGCTGCGGTCGACCGTGATGTACTTCTGCTCGGTGTAGGCGTCGAGCGCGTTCGGGCCGCCCTCGCGTCCCAGACCGCTCTGCTTGTAGCCACCGAACGGGTAGGCCGGGTTGATCACGTGCCAGTCGTTGACGTAGACCATGCCGGCTTCCAGCTGCCGGGCCACCTCCAGCGCCCGGGACTCGTCACGCCCCCACACGCCGGCCGACAGGCCGTAGTTCGTGTCGTTGGCGATCTTGACGGCCTCGTCCACGGAGTCGTAGGTCAGCACCGTCAGCACCGGGCCGAAGACCTCTTCGCGGGCGATGCGCTGGTCGTTGGTGACGTCCGTGACGATGGTCGGCTCCACCCAGTTCCCGACGGCGAACTCCGGCCCCTGCGGCACCCCGCCGCCGAGCGCGATGGTGGCTCCCTCGGCCCGGGCGGACTCGATGTAGCCCAGGACGCGGTCCCGCTGCCGCTTGCTGATCAGCGGGCCGACGTCGGTGGCGAGGTCCAGCGGGTTGCCGAGCTTGAGGGTCTTCGCCCGCTCCACCAGCCTGGTGAGGAACTGCTCCTTCAGGCTGTTCGGCACCAGCAGCCTGGTTCCCGCCTCGCAGGCCTGCCCGTTGTTGGCCAGGGCCGCGAACAGCGCCCCGTCGACGGCCAGCGGCACGTCCGCGTCGTCGAGGACGATGTTCGGCCCCTTGCCGCCGAGCTCGAGGGTGACCCGCTTGACCGTGTCGGCGGACTTGCCCAGGATGCTCTTGCCCACCTCGGTGGAGCCGGTGAAGGCCACCTTGCGGACGTCCGGGTGGCCGCTGAGGTGGGCGCCCACCGGGTCGCCGTCGCCGGTGACGATGTTCAGCACGCCCTTGGGCAGGCCGGCGGCCTCGAACTCCTTGACCAGCTCGAGCGCCACCAGCGGCGAGTGCTCGTCGGGCTTGAGCACGACGGTGTTGCCCGCGGCCAGCGCCGGGCCGACCTTCCAGACGATGACCAGCAGCGGGATGTTCCACGGCACGATCGCGGCCACCACGCCCAGCGGCTCGCGGCGCAGCACGCCCACGGCCGGGAGCGGCCCGATCTCCGGCCCGCTCTTCTCGAACTCGTAGGTCGTCGCGAGGTCGGCGATATAGCGCAGCTGGGCGATGGACAGGCCGAGGTGCAGGGCCCCGGTGACGCGGATCGTCGCGCCGTTCTCCCGGGTCTGCAGGGCCGCCAGCTCCTGGAGACGCTTCTCCAGGTTGTCCGCGACCGCGTGCAGCAGCGCGGCGCGCTCCTGCGGCGGGGTGCGCCGCCACTGCCCCGCCTCGTGCGCGGCCCTGGCGGCGGCGACCGCCCGGTCGACGTCGCCGGTCCCGCCCTTGGCGACCGTCGCCACCAGCTCGTCCGTCGCGGGACTGCGAATCTCGTACTTCTCGGCGGAGTCGACCCACTCTCCGTCGATGAACAACCCGTAATGCGGTACGGACACCTTGTCCTCCTTTGGACGCGGATGGCTTGCGATGACGACCGGCCAGGCTAGTCCAGCGACCGGATGCGCCGATACCTGCTCCGGTAGTAGAGGAGCGGATCGCGCTCCCCGGGGGTCTGGAGGGACTCCACGTGGCAGGTGACGATGTGGTGGTCACCGCCGTCGTAGACGGTGGCGATCCGGGCACCGATGTGGGCGACGGCGCTGTCCAGCGCCGGCGCGCCGTTGGGCAGCAGCGTCCAGCCGACACCGGCGAACTTGTCCGTGCCGCTGCGCGCGAACCCGTTGCTGAGCTCGTCCTGCCCCTCGCTCAGAATGTTGATGCACAGGTTTCCCGCCGCCGCCACCGCGGGCCAGGACGTGGACGACTTGGCCGGGCAGAACAGCACCAGCGGTGGCTGCAGGGACAGCGACGTGAACGACTGGCAGGTCAGGCCGGCCGGCTGGTCCCCGGCGACCGCCGTCACAACGACGACCCCGCTCGCGAAGCGTGAAAGGACCTCGCGAAAATGGGCGGGGTCCACCAGGGGAGCCTCCGGGGCGGGATGGCCGGTACGGCTTTGAGAACTCATCGTCATTCCCATGGCTTAGGGGCTCTTCCTCGTCTCGCGCCGATCGGTCCGGCGTTCGTCCTGGTCACGGGGCCAGGGCGAACGCCGGCCGGCGGGCGGTGGAATTACCCGATCTGACGGGCCCGACCGGCCCAGTAGGGCGCGCGAATCGTTTTCTTGTCGACCTTCCCGGCCGGGTTGACCGGCAGTTGGTCGGTGAACTCTATCGATTTGGGCGCGGGCACACTGCCCAGCTCGCGCTTGACGTGGTTTATCAGCTCGCTCTCGTCGGCCTGCTGCCCGGACCGGGTGACCACGACGGCGTGCACGGCCTCGCCCCACTTCGGGTGCGGGATACCGAAAACAGCCGCCTGGGCGACCGCCGGATGGGTCAGCAGCACGTCCTCCACCTGCCGCGGGAAGACGTTGAAGCCACCGCTGACCACCAGGTCCTTCTTGCGGTCGACGATGTAGAGGAAGCCGTCCTCGTCGAAGTAGCCGATGTCCCCGGTGTGCACCCAGCCGTCGCGCAGCGCCTCCGAGTTACGCGAGGCGTCGACGTAGGTGAGCATCTGGCCGAGCTGCTTGGAGGTGACCTCGCCGACCTCGCCGACGGGCAGCGGGCGGTCGTCGTCGTCCTGGATGGTCACCGCCACGTACGGCAGGGGCCGCCCGGCCGACGCCAGCCGCTTGATGTCCTGCTCGGTGTCCACCCGGTGGTCCTGCTTGCGCAGGCTGGAGACGTACCCCGGCTCGGTGCCGGCGTAGGCCTGGATGAAGATCGGGCCGAACACGTCGAGCGCCTCACGCAGCCGCTCCGGAGCGATCGGGGCACCCGCGTAGACGATGGTGTTGAGCGACGAGAGGTCGAACTTCTTCCGGTCCGGGTGGTCGAGCAGCAGGTAGATGATGGTCGGGACCAGGGCCGTGGCCGTCACCTTCTCCTTCTCGATCCTCTCGAGCAGGGTGTTGACGTCCAGCCCCGGCAGCATCACGTTCGTGCCGCCGCGCAGGAAGGTCGGCAGCACGAAGATCTGGGTGAAGTGGGTCAGCGGAGCGCCGTGGGCGAAGATCTCACCGGGCCGGATGTCACCGATCTCCAGGCCGGCGGTGATGCTGTAGTGCGCCCAGGTGAAGTGGGAGTTGATCACACCCTTCGGCTCACCGGTGCTGCCGGAGGTGAACAGCACGTATGCCTCGTCGTGCTCGTCGATCTCCACCGAGGGGGGCGTGTCCGGCTGCGCCTCGAAGTGCTTCGCGTAGTCGAGGACACCGGCGACGGTCGTCTCCGCGGGCCCGCGGCCGTCGTCGAGCCGGATGACGTGGCGCAGCTCGGGCAGCCCGGCCACCACCTCGGCGACGGTCGAGTCGAACTGCGCGTGGTAGATGAGCGTGGTCGCGTCGGCCTGCTTCAGGTTGCTGCGGTGGCCGGCGGCGGCGGCCCGGGTGGGCAGCTGCACCAGCACCGCTCCGGCCTTCCAGATGCCGTGCTGGCTCGGGATGAACTCCAGGACGTTGGGCAGGAGCAGGCCGACCCGCTCCCCCTTGCCTACCCCTAACGCGATGAGCCCGTTCGCGACCCGGTTGGCCCACTGCTGTGTCTGCCGGTATGTCAGCCGGCGATCACCATCGATGATCGCCGTTGAGTCGGCGTAATACAGGGTGACCCGGTCGAAAACCGTTGGCAGCGTGCCCCACATGCGTGCTCTACCTCCACTTTCTGGAAATGCCGTCCGCTGCCGCCGGTAGCAGCAGGTCCTGGGCCTGCTGGTATTCGCGGGCAAGCCGCTCCGCCAGCTTCGGGATGTCGAGAACCTCGTCGATGCCGGACACCGAGTGGCCAGCCGCCCAGACGTTGCGCTGGGCGAGCAGCCGGTCCTGGGCGAAACCGGGAGAAGCCTCGCCGGCCGCCCCGGCGGGTGGGGCCGGCGTGATGTCCTGAGCCTCAAGCCAGCTTCTGAGTACGTTGGCCTGCAAGCCGCTGACCTGCACCGATGTGGTGACGTCATCGAGGGTGGCCTCGACGACGGCCTGCCGGTACGCATCGGAGGCCAGGCTCTCGGTGGTGGCGATGAACCGGGTGCCGAGATAGGCCAGGTCGGCGCCGGCGGCGCGGGCGGCCAGCACGCTGTAGCCGTCGCTGATGCCGCCGGCCAGGACCAGGATCCCGTCGTAGTCACTCCGCAGGGCCCGTACGAAGGAGAGCGGGTTGGCCCACCCGGTCTGCCCACCGGCGCCGGCGGACAGCAGCACCAGGCCGTCCACCCCGGCTTCGATCGCCTTGTGGGCATGGCGTATGCTCGCCACGTCCGCCAGCACCAGGATGCCGGCGTCGTGCAGCGGCCCGACCACCGCCGAGGGCGAGCCGACGCTGGTGATGACGATCTCCGGGCGGTGCCGCAGCAGGCTGTCCAGGTCGCTGGCGAGCCGCGCGTTGGAACGGTGCACGACGAGGTTGGCACCCACCGGAGCGGCCGGCGCGGACTCGTCGGCCCTTGTCGCCGCTGTGATGCGCGCCAGCCATTCGTCCAGCTCATCGGCGCTTTTCGCGTTGTGGGTGGGGAAAGTGCCGATGATACCGTTCACGGCGGCGGCGATCACAAGATCGGGGCCTGACACGTCGGTCATCGGCGCCGCCACCGCCGGCAGCCTCAGCCGTTGGTGCCATTCGTGCGGTAATGTCACCGGTACCTCCACGATCGGCGAAGCGCTGTCAACTCCGGCCCGCCTGTTCAGGCCGAAGAAGCGGGGTCGGCATCCTTCTCCCAGGAGTGCGTCGTGGGGGCCGGCGACCCGATCCGCTGAAATACCGGGGCGTCGTTCCAGGTGGTCGGCTCACCGTCAATTCTGCCGTCGGTGCCGGTCAGCCGCCAGGCTTGGTCCCGGCAGGCCTGATCCCGGGCGGGGGGATTCTCGCCGCCGGTTGACGGGTCCTGGTATCCACTGCCGCTGCCCTGGTATCCGCTGCCCTGGTATCCGGCACGATGCCCACCGTCCTGCCGCCACAGGACCGTCACGGACGGTGACTCGTTCCCCCTGGTGGTCGTGACCGCCTCAAGAACCTCGAAGCGAGCGCCTTCCGGACCGCTGTCGGTGTCCCGCTCCGGGTACGCGGCCAGCCGCTCACGAAGGCCGGCGGCGCCGGCGGCCGGGCCGTGCTCCGAACCGGCCGTCCAGTCCCCGTCGTACCGAACGTCGTCCGTGTACAGCGAGATCGCCACGTCGGTGTCACTCGTGATCCCCCGCGCCCACTGTTCGGCCTGTTCGGTGACTCGGCTCATCGACGCACTCCGTTCCGATCCCGGTTGGCCCGACCAGGGCCAGGCGACGGTCACACCCACGAGCGCCAGGCCGGCAAAGCCGGGACAGGCCGGCTCCGCCGGGCCGAGGGGCACGATCAAGCTTTTCCTGCGTACCGCGGTCCCGGAAAATCCGGGAAAGCTCAAGAAAGAGACTGTCGGCCCGATCGGCGGGTAGGTGTCCCACACGGTAGAACCAGTTCGTGGCCGGCGCCTCATCCCCCGGGGGTAAAGACGGTGCTCCTTCGGGTGAACCGGTGCCGCTTCGCCTGAACCAGCAGGCCGGCGGCGGTCCCAGCGCCAGGATAACCCGGTCACGGACGATCATCCGCCGGTCGGCGGCTGCCGGCTTACCGTACGCGGGTAATGACGGCGGGGGCGATAATGACGGAAGCCGTGGAAGCCGCGGTGGCGGACCGTGGCCGGGCCCGGACGACACGTGCCCGGCCAGGCCCCCGATCCCCCGGAGAGGAGGTGGTTCCCACCGGGTGTCACCCCGTCGAAGGGCAGAATCTCTCCCGCAGGGAGATTCCAGCCGGCGGTGGCTCGATTATGCTCACAACGGCTTCGCAAGCACATGGTCGTCGATGGTTGGGAGTGAGTTGCGGTATGGGGAAGCACGATGTGGAAATAACCCCGGCCGAACAAGCCGAGGTGATACAGATAGCCCGTTCGGTGGCGAAGCACTTTGCCGAGGCCGGCGCACGGGCTGATGCCGAGAACCGCTTTCCGACCGAGCTCGTGCCGATCTACAAGGAGAGCGGCCTGCCCGCTCTGGCCGTCCCGAAGAAGTACGGCGGCCTCGGCGCGGACATCTGGACCACCACCTTGGTGTCCAGGGAGCTCGCCAAGGGCGACCCGGCCATCGCGCTGGCGTTCAACATGCACCAGACCATGATCGGTATCTTCCGTGGCCTGCTGAACGAGGAGACCCGGCAGCGGGTCTTCGCCGAGGTCGTCAACGAGCGCAAGATCGTCTGCGGGCCCTTCAGCGAGGACCGGGCCGGGCTGACCGGTCTCGCCGACACCGTGGCGGTCCCCGACGGTGAGGGCGGCTGGCACGTCAGCGGCAAGAAGACCTGGGCCACCCTCTGCCTGGGGGCCGACATCGTCGCCTTCAACGCCACCGTCACCGATCCCTCCGGGGAGCTGCCCGAGGACTTCCAGGAGCACGCGTCCCGCGAGGCCGTCTTCGTCATCCCGATCGACACGCCCGGGATCAGCATCATCGAGACCTGGGACACCCTGGGCATGCGCGCGACCGGCACCCACACCCTCGTCTTCGACAAGGTCTACGTGCCGGCCTCGGCGTACGGCGGCAACTTCCGTAACGGCCTCTTCGGCGAGTTCGAGTGGGCGTCGCTGAGCTTCTCCGGCGTCTACCTCGGCCTCGCGGAGAAGGCCTACGCCGAGACCCGGGAGATCCTCAAGAAGAAGTCCCTCGGCGCGACGCAGGAGGGCAAGGACGTCGCCCTGAAGGGGATCGGCTACGTCCAGTACGGGCTTGGCAAGGTTCTGCTGGAGACGGAGACGGCGGCCCGGGCGCTGGAGACGACCGCCCGGATCCTCATCGAGGGCCGTGACGCCGAGTGGAACCCGATCGCGCGGGCGGCGTTCGTCGACGTCACCAAGGTCACCGCGACCGAGACGGCGATCAAGGTGACGGACGCCGCGCTCCGCCTGGTCGGCGGCTCGGCCTTCCGGCGCGGGCACGTCCTGGAGCGGCTCTACCGGGACGCCCGTGGCGGACCGTTCCACCCGCTGACCACCGACCAGGCCTACGACCTGCTCGGCCGGTCCGAGCTCGGCCTGCTCGGCTGAGCATCGGCCAGGCCCACGGCTCTGCTCGGCACTGCGTACCCGCGGGGACCGCGGCTGCTCCGGCCGCGGTCCCCATCGAGGGGCGGGGCTGTCGGCCGGGAGCCGTGATCTCCGCCGAGGCCCGCCACCCGAGATCCGCCACCTGAGGTCTGCCAGCGTGGCCGGAGACAGGGCCGACCGTCCACGGCACAAGAAAAACAGTACGCACCGTAGCAGTTCGCTGCGGTGCGTACTGTTGTGTCGGCCGATTCTCAAGCCTCGATCTCACGCATGGTCATCCCCAGGGAGCCCGCGATCGCCTGGGATCGGTTCACCGCGCCGAGCTTGCGCAGGATGTGCTTCACATGCGACTTCACGGTCTCCTCCGCGATGACCAGGGTCTCCGCGATGACGCTGTTCGTGGCGCCCGCCACCATCAGCTCCAGGACCTCCGACTCCCGCGCGGTGAGGTCCCCGCCGGGGTGCGCGGTGGCGACCAGGGCGGGCCGCGCGCCGTCGCCGGGCATGGCTCCGGTGCCCGCGTACCGGGAGAGATCGATACCCGCGTCGCAGAAGTCGTTCATCATCTCCACCGCCGACGACAGGATCTCCCGCACGTGGTTGCGCTGGGTACGCAGGCGCTCGGTCAGTACAGCCCGTTCGTAGACATGGCTGAAGCCGTCCGCGAACATCCAGAGAACATCCCGGTCGACGTCGTCCACGCGGCGTGAGGACGGATGGTGGTCCGCGTGCAGGAAGCCCACGACCTCCGGCCCGCGCATCACCGGGGCGACGACGTAGGACTTGGAACGCCCGGACTCCACGATGATCGGCCGGTAGACGGGCGCGTTCGCGGTGTCGTACACGACCGCGGGCCGGCAGTCGGTCAGCAGCCCGGTCTCGGGCGTCATGCCCTCCAGCGGGATCGGCCGGTCGATCCAGCGCGCGAACCACGACTCGTCACCGTTGCCGAAATAGGCCATCCACGGATGCCAGGCGCCGTTCTCCACCCGGGAGAGCACCGCGCGCCCGAAACCGCACCGCTGGACGAGCTCCCCGCACACCTGGTCGAGCAGGTCGGCCGAGTTCGGCAGCGTCCGCAGGCGCTGCAGCCCCGCGGCGCAGTCGGCAAACCGGCGGGTGCACAGGTTCAGGTCATGCTGGTAGAGGTCGAACGAGAGCTCCTGGAGATCCAGGATGAGATGGCACAGCTGCAGGCTGGTGTCGCTGCCCGCGGCGGTGATGCCGTCGGTGGCCCGCAGCCGGTCGATGCAGCGCCCGGCCAGGGTCGCGACGACCTCGGTCGACGTCCCCAGATCGTCGGGGATGACGGACGCCGTCGGCTCCGCGTGGAGGGCGGCCCGCACCTCGCCGTGCACGAGATCGAGGCGGGCCGCGAGATCGCGTTGGCGGCGCCGCCATCCTCGGACGCCGGTGGGTGCCGGGAACATGCTGGGCTTCCGGTCCGGGTCGGCGGTCATAAGGCGCGGTCCTGACTGCGCGCGAGGTACAGGTACCGGGCGATCGCCTCGGCGCGGTTCGACGCGCGCAGTTTGCGCAGGATGTGCTTCACATGCGATTTCACCGTGGTTTCGGAGACGGTCAGGCGGTCGGCGATCTGTGCGTTGGTCGCGCCGCTGGCCAGCAGGGCGAGCACCTCCCGCTCCCGCGGGGTCAGCCCGTCCGGGAGCCGGGGTGCGGATGCCGCGAGCATGCCGGGCAGCGACACCGGCGGCTTGGACTCGGTCGCCGGGATGCTCTGCCGCGCGAGCCGGACCGGGGCCGCGCTGAGCCCTTCGGTCATCATCCGGGCGGTGCAGAACGCCTTGGCGATCCGTTCCCGTTGCAGGGCGAGACGCTCGAGCAGCACCGTGCGCTCGAGAATCAGGCCGAAGCCGTCGGCGAAGATCTGGATACGCTCCCGGTCGTAGCCGGTGAGGCGGCGCCCGGAGGAATAGGTGTCCGCGTGCAGGTAACCGACGACCGAGCCACTTGCCAGGACCGGCGCGACGACGTACTCCCGGGTCTGGGACACCTCGACCAACGGGCGGAAGAGCCGGGGCTCGGACTGCGCCTGCTGGATCAGCGCGGGCACCTTGCGCCGGACGAGCTCGGCCTCGGGCATGGCGGAGGTCAGCGGAATCCGCAGGTCCTGGATGAAGTCCCGGAACGCCACGTTGACCGCGCTGTCGGCGTCGGTCGTGACGTGCAGCTCGGCGGGCAGCCAGGTCGAGCCGCGTAGGCTGGAGATCATCGCCCGGTCGAATCCACCGGCCGCGCACAGGGCGGCCGGAGCGGACGCGATGGCCTCCGCGGAAGTCGTGGCCCGGCGTATCCGGGCGAGCTCCTCCCTGATGCGGCTCAGCACCCGGAACGGCATACCGAACATGTGTGCACGCAGGTCGTTCTGCACGGCGCCGAGTTCGGCGAGCAGCGCGCCGGCCCGGGCCGCCTCCCCGCCCCGGACCGCCGCGTCGATGGATTCACCGTCGATCCGCTCGAGCCTGGCCGTGAGCGCCGCGGCCGAGCGGCTGCCGGGCTCGACCGGAGCCGCGTCCACCGCCGTGTGCAATGCCATGACCAGCTTCTTCTGGCGAATCTGAAGATCCGCCTGTGCTAACGCAGTGGTGGAATATGGTGACGCCACTGTCCCTTGTCCTCCACGTCCGAAGTGGACCGATCGCGACGACGGCGCGGCCCCCGGGGCCCAGCGCCCCTCGCGGGGGCCGGCCAACAGCTCCAGAGACCGGATCTATGTGTTGCCATATTTACTTCGGACAGAACGTAGGTGATTCAGGTCACTTCGTCAAGACTTCTCCGAATACGGCTCCCGGGCCGGCTCCGGGCCGGCTCCGGGCCGTCGGCGCGCCCGCCCGCGGCCGCCCGCCCACAGCGGCCGCGGGCAGCACATCATCGGTTGTGCAGGATACGGGCAGCTACCATGTGGAGTCTTTCCGTAATATCCGGCTGGCTTCGCAGATGAGCTGTGCGCGCAACGTCGTTGACCACCATCAACACGGCGTGGATACGGAAAAGCGCCGCGGTCCGGTCCAGGTCCGGGCGGGTGGCCGCCATCAGGGACACCCATTCCGCGACGTAGTCGTGCTGCGCCTTGCGAATTCTGTGACGATTCCAGTACGGAAGGTTCATGACCTCGGCGACCAGCACGTTGACGAGGTCGGTGTGCGCCATCGCGAAGTCGATGTAGGCCGCCACCACGTTCTCCAGGCCGCCCTGGGGGGTCGTGGCGGCCGCCAGCGCCCGGGCGAGGCCCAGCTGCAGGGACTCGGCCGCGCGCGCGACGATCGCCATCAGCAGGTCGGCCTTGCTGGCGAAGTGCCGGTAGACCCCGGCGCTGGTCACCCCGACCCCGGCGCCGACCTCCTCCATGGTCACCGTCTGGTAGCCACGGGTGCTGAACAACCGGGCCGCCGCCACCAGCAGCGCCTCCCGCCGCCCCCGCGGTGACAGCCCCGTCTCGGTGGTGGCCGGATCCGCGGCCGGCCGCCCGGACACGCCGGCGATGTCCACGGTGCACACCGACAGGGCCATCCCCCGCAGCAGGGCGGCCATCGCCTCCGGGGCGGCCGGGACCCGGTGGTAGGAGGGGCTGGTGAGCACGGCGAGCGCGCACCATGCCAGCAGTTCCGCGTCGTCCCGGCTCAGTTCCTCACGCGCGTCGTTCAGGGCGACGACGAAGCCCGCCAGGAAGGCGAAGAACCGCTCCCGCATCCGCTGCCGCTGCTCGTCGTCGAGATGGCGGCTCTCCCGGCTCCACAGCACCCCGAGGTCGCGCCGCCGGCCCGCCGTCTCGGCCAGGTCCTGCACCATGGCCGTGAGCTGGCCGCCGTGATGCCGGTCGACGGCGGCCGCCGCCAGGTCGAAGCTGTCGGTCAGCGCGCACACCAGCAGCTCCTCCTTGCTGCGGAAGTGCCGGTAGAGCGCGCCGGCGGTGATCCCGACCGCGCTGGCGATGTCCTCGGTGCTCACGTTGTGATAACCGAAACGGTAGAACAGCTCACTGGCAGCGGTGATGATCTGAGCTCTGCGGTTGCGTGGACGCGGAGTTCTCGTGATCGTACCTCTGCCGCCACGCTCGCTCACTGCCCGCTCCCACCCTGCCGTCTCACGCGGATACCGCTCCTGCCCGGGCTCCCCCACCGCCGGTGGCTGACGGCGCGATCCGACGGCAACGCCCCCGGCCGGGCCCCCGGCCAGGCGCCCGGCCCGTGTCCGGGGAGCGCCGCGTGCCACTTCACGCACCGCCTCGCGCATCGCCGGACGAGGTGGAGTTGTTGACCCATTAAGTTACTCCTGATTTACTTCTTGCCATCGGAGCCAACTCTCCACGAGCGGCCACCCCTCCACCGTCTTCTGATCACAACGCCAGCCCTCCGCCCCGTCCACCGGGGCTCCGGCCGGCATCCCGCGGCCGGGCGGGCCAGCCAGGAGAAAAACGATCTTCTCCGGTACCGGCGGCCGGCCGGCGGTAGGCAGCCGGACCGTCAGGGCGGCAGCCGGCCCGGGCGGGGCGCGTCGGCCCCGTGAGCAGGTGTGAAACAGCCGCCGTGACGATCAGGAGGAGCTGACGGTGCTGGTCGACGGATTCATCGGTGGCGGTTCCTCGGACGGGACCAGCGGCGCGGATATCGCCGGTATCTCGGCCCAGGTCGCGGAGGCCGAACGGATCGGGTACGACGGGGTGTGGGCGACCGAGGTCGGCCGCGACCCTTTCTTGCCATTGCTGCTGGCCGCGGACCGCTCACCACGGCTGCAAATCGGTACCGCCATAGCCGTGGCATTCGCCCGCAACCCGATGACCATGGCGTCGACAGCGAACGACCTCCAGACATTCAGTGCCGGCCGGTTCGTGCTGGGGCTGGGCTCTCAGATCAAACCACATATTCAGCGCCGTTTCAGCATGCCGTGGTCCGCGCCGACCGAGCGGATGCGGGAGTTCGTCCTGGCCATGCGGGCAATATGGCGTAGCTGGCACCATGGGGAGCCACTCGACTTCCGCGGCGACATATACCAGCACACATTGATGACGCCGCTGTTCAATCCCGGGCCCAGCCCCTACGGCCCGCCACCGGTCCTGATAGCCGCGGTCGGGACGAAGATGGCCTCGGTCGCCGCCGAGGTCGCCGACGGCATACTCGTGCACTCTTTCACCACCGAACGCTATCTGCGGGAGGTCACCCTCCCCGCCGTCGAATCGGTGCTCCGTGACAACGGCCGGCAACGGGAACAGTTCACCCTCTCCTACCCGGGGCTGGTGGCCACCGGGGTCGACGAGAAAAGCTACGACGATGCCGTGCGGACGGTGCGCGAGCGCATCGCCTTCTACGGGGCCACCCCGGCCTACCGCGGTGTCCTGGACCTGCACGGCTGGGGCGACCTGCACACGGAGCTGCACCGGCTGTCCAGGCAGAACGAGTGGGACGTCATGACCAAGCTCGTGGACGACACCGTGCTGCACACGTTCGCGGTGGTGGGTGAGCCGGCGGCGGTCGTCACGGAGCTCCGGCGCCGCTTCGACGACCTGATCAACCGGTTCACCCTGTTCGTGCCCTACCCGCTGGCCGACGAGGCCCGCCAGATCATCGTGGCCGGGCTCCAGCGGGACTGAGCCGCGGCGGCCGTCGTGGGCTGCCGCGGGCCGGCCGCGGGTTGTCGTGGGCTGACCGCGGGCCCGCAGGGGCACGCCCGCGGTCAGCCGGGGAGAACCTGCCCGGCCACGGCGAGCACGACGAAGACGATCGCGATGATCGTGCAGGAGCGGGCGCCCCGGCGCAGGGAACGCTCCTTTTTCGCCCGTCCCTCCGGCGAGAGGGAGGCGGGCACGAGGGCGGCGGCGTTGCGCTGCCCCCACCGTCCGATGGCGAAGAACGCGGCGGCGAACGCGAGCTGCACCAGCACCGCGGCGATCATCATGTCGAGCCGGTCATCATGTCGAGCCGGTCATCGTGCCGCGGGGAGGGACAGCGGCGGCGGGGCCGTCAGCGACGGAGGGGCGGCTGCGGGCGGCAGGGACAGCAGGGACGGCGACAGTGGCGCCGCGGGCGCCGGGCCGCTGGTCACGCCTGGCCGCGGGAGCACCGCGGAGCCGTCGGACGGCGGCGCGTCGGGATCCGCGGGCCGGTAGTCGTCGGCGTACTCCACGTCCGCCGCCCTGATCCGGTCGGCGAGCCATGCCCGCCAGACCGCGAGCGCGCGCTCCGAGCGCAGCGCGTCCCGTACCTGGTCCCTGACCTGCTCGAAAGACGGCTGGCTGGCCGGCCTGTCCTCGAGAACCTGGCCGACGTTCCAGCCGGAACGGGTCTGCACCGGGCCGAACACGGAGCCCACCGGGGCGGCGAAGGCGGCCTTGGCGTACTCGGCGTCCAGCTGCGGGGCGGTGACGAATCCCAGATCTCCCTGGCTGCCCCGGGTCGACTCGTCCAGTGACGTCTCACCGGCGAGGGCGGCGAAGTCCGCGCCGTCCCTGGCGCGCCGCACCACCTGGTCGGCCTCCTCCCTGGTGGCGACCACGATGTTGCGCAGACGACGCTGCGCGGGGACGGCGAAGTCCGTCCGGTGGCCCTCGTAGTACGCGGGCAGCTGGTTGTCGGTGACGGCCGCGGCCGCGGGCGCCGTCACATCCTGGAACAGCCGGGCCGTGCGCTGTTGGCGTCCGACCTCGTCGAGGACGTCGTTCTCGGACACCTTCAGCTTGGCCAGCAGGTCGGTGAAGGCACGCTGCCCGTCCGCCCCCGGCCCCATCTGCTCGTCGATCATCTTGGTGAGGGTGTCCCGGGCCGCCTTGTCCGCGATGACGATCTGGCGCTCGGCGGCGGCCCTGTCCATGATCATGCTCACCGCGACCGCTTTGGCGACGTCCCGCCGGAACTGCTCCAGCTCGCTGCCGCCGACCGGCTCGCGGATCCCGTAGAGCGCGCCGAGGACCTCGACCCGGGCCTGCAGCTGGTCCCTGGTCACCACGGTGCCGCCCACGCGGAAGGCGGCGTTGCCGGGCAGGCCGGTCACCAGCGGCACGATGAGCAGCGCGAGCCCGGCGACGACCAGCGGTACCAGCAGCACCAGGACCGTGCGCACCCATGACCGGCCCAGCGGGCCCGGTAGCGCCCTCATACCTTCACCTCCGTCCGCGCCGCGCTGGACGTGCCGTCCGGCGGCGGCGCGCCATGCTCGCTGCCGGTCCCCGGCGCGCCGCGCCCGTCGTCCGGCACATCCGTTCCCGCCACGGCATCCGTTCCCGCCACGGCATCCGTTCCCGCCACGGCATCCGGCGGCGCCGCGCCGCCCGCGCTGTCGGCCCGCGGCCCGGCCGCCGGCCGGACGGGGAACAGCCGGACGACGACGAACGCCGCCAGCAGCGACAGGCCGACCGTGGCCGCCAGGAAGATACCGAACTGCCGGATGAGCGACAGACCGGACGCCGCCAGCGCGAGGTAGCCGGCGGACGCGGCCAGCGCCGCCACCGCCACCGACCGGCGCAGGTGTGGCGACCGGCGCGCGTACCCCTGGCCGAGCAGCACGCTGAACTCGCACGCGGTGGCGGTGGCCAGCGAGCCCAGGGAGACGGTCAACGGGGTGAGCGCGACGCCGCACACCCACGCCCCGGCCAGTCCCCACCCGGTGGCCAGCACCGCGGCCAGCACGGCACGCGCCGCGTCGGAACGTCGCGGCAGGCCTACCAGCAGCACCAGCCCCGCCGCAACGATCCCGATCAGGCTTGCCGGGTAGCGGTCGCCGGACACCAGCTCGTACCCGCGCGCGGCCACCACCGGCAGCCCGACCAGCTCGGCGGTCAGCCCCTCCGGCGGTCGGGGCAGCGCGGCCCGCACGTTCCGCAGCAGGTCCTGCTGGCGCGCGACGTCCTGCAGCTCGACACCGAAGCTGATCACCGCCTGGCGGCCGTCGTTGCGCACGACCGCGGTGGCAAGGTAGCGCGGGAGCTGCCCGAGCCCGGCCGTGATCTGGTCGGGTGTCGGCGAGTCGCCCAGGAAGGCGAGCAGGCCGGGCAGGCTCACGATGGGGTGCAGGTCGCCCCCGAACCGGCGGATGGTGGTGTCCTCGACCTGCCGCATCCAGGCCAGCGCCTGCGGTGTGATCACGTTCGTGCCGCTGACCAGGATCTGGACCTCGCCGGCCGATCCGAGCACCTCCTCGGCGTGCTGCGCGTCGGCCAGCGTGGACACGCCGTCGGCGAGCCGGTCCGGCCGGGCCTCGATGTCGAGGAACGCCAGCGCCGACCAGCCCGCCGCGGCGACGGCGACGAGCATGACCAGCACGGCGGCCCGGCGCGCCCGCGACATCGCCGGCAGCGGCCTGTCCGCACCCGCCTCCTGGCCCATCTCATGCTGGCTCACCGCATGCCCCACCGCGGCGGGCGCGGCCCAGCGCCGGGTGAGGAAGCCCAGCCCGACGGCGAGCAGGACGCCGGCCGCGAGCGCCCATCCGAGGTCCCGGACGAACGGCACCGGCGAGAGCCCCAGCGAGGCGAAGCCCGCGGCGCTGGCCAGTGCCGCCACGACCACCCGCCGCGGCTCGGCGCCCCGGATCAGGTAGGCGGGGAAGTCGCTGCCGATCCCGACCAGGATGGGCAGGAAGGCCACGACGCCGAGGGAGAGCGGGTGTCCCAGCCAGCCGAGGGCCGCGAGGGTGAGCGCTGTCGCGCCGAGCGTCGCGGTCAGCGGCAGCAGCCGGTGGCGGCGGCGCACCCAGGGCACCAGCAGGTAACAGGCGGCGATCAGCCCGAGGGCCAGCCCGCCGAGCAGCGGGATCTCGCGCCGCACCTGCCCGCCGAGATCGGCGGCGATCGCGGGCATGCCGGTGACGGTCAGCCTGCTCGTGCGCAGCCCGGCGCTGCCGGCGACCTGCCGCACGGCGGCCACCAGCCGCTCGGTTCCCGCCTGGTCCAGCCCCTCCCGGGGACGGACCAGGACGGCGGCGGCGTTCGGCGACGGCACCACGAACCGCCACTGCTGGCGGGGGGAGCCGTCCTGGTCGAACACCACGGCGTTGACGAAGGACGGGTTGCGCAGTGTGGGCAGGCCGGCGGGCAGGCCACGCACGAGCAGGCTGCCGTAGCGCAGGTCGTACTCGGCGACGGCCGCGTCCGCGGCCTGGGTGGCCTCGGCGTCGGAGCGGCCGGCGGCGCGCGCCTGCTCCTCGGCCTCGGCCCGCAGGGCGTCCCGTCTGCCGGAAATGGTCGCGAGCAGGTTCTGCGCCGCACCGGCGATCTGGTTCAGTATGGTCCCCGGGCCGTAGACCACGGCGACGTCGGGCAGCCGCGCCAGGCTGCCCTCCAGCGCCACCAGCTTGGGGATCTCCTCGGCGCCCAGCAGCTCACGCGCGCCCGCGGACTCCGCGAGGATGACGACCGGGTCGCCGCCGAAGGAACGCGCGGACTCCTCCAACGCGCGCTGTGCCGGGTCCCCGGCGGGCAGGAAGGACGCCGTCGTGGTGTCCGACTCGACGCGGGTGAGCCCCACCCCCGTCGCCAGCGCCACGAGCAGCACGACGGCGAGCCAGGCGCAGGCCCGCGCGGACGGGCGCCGGCGCGGCCGCGCCGGCAGCCACCGCGGCCCCCGGGCCGGGGACGGCAGCCGGCGCGGCACGCCCGGCCGGCGCGGGGGACGGCTCCCCCGCGCCGGCGAGCGCCGGATGGCGGGCCTGCGGACCCTCATTCGGGGTCTTGCTCCACCCGCGGGTACGGACCGGTGAACGGCCCGGGCTTCGCGCCCGTGCCTGGTGCCGGGAACGGGTTGGTGTAGGTCAGGATGTGGTACGGGACGGGTGTCTGGAGGGACTGGTCACTGACCAGCGGGATCAGCCGCAGGTAGTGGGCCCCGGACTCGTCGGTGTACTGCAGGACCGCGTTGAAGTTGGCCAGGTAGGCCGCCAGCTCGGGCCCGTAGGGCTTGATGTACGACAGCATCGGGTTGACGTCCTTCAGGAGCGTCTGCGCCGGTGGGATCGCGCCGCGGACATCACTGCCCAGGGTGGGCACGCGGGTGAGGGTGTCGGGTGCCAGGTCCAGCGCGCCCGACAGCGGGGGCAGCAGCCCGTGCAGGTCCGCCGTGGTGTCGGGCAGCTGCTGCAGCGCCTCGCTCAGCAGCGGCGAGGCCGTCCTCAGGTCGGAGGCGACCGGTGCCAGTGCCCCGGCGAGCTTCGTCAGGGTGCCCGACGCGGTCCTGGCGCTGTCGAGCACGCCGGGTGTCTGCCGCAGCACGTCCTCGACGGCCTGCTGCTGGCCGGCGGTGGCCTGGGTCAGCCGGTTGGCGTTGTCCACCAGGGCGGCGATCTGCCCCTGCCCGGTGTCGAGGGCCCGCAGCACGACGGCGGTCTGCTGCGCCAGCGCCTTGAGGTCCTCGGACTGGGCCGCGATGGCGTCCAGGGCGGTGTGCCCCTCCCGGCCGATGTCGCCCAGCCCGTCGAGGGCCGCGGAGACGTCCTGCTGACGGCCCTCGGTGCCCTGCCCCAGCGACCGCAGCAGGGCGCCCAGCTCCGTGCGGCTGTCCGTGTCCAGGCTGGCGAGCACGTCGCGCAGCTGCGTGCTGGGCTTCACCGCGCCGGCGGGGATGGTGCTGCCGGAGGGCAGCACCCGGCCGTCACCGTCGGTGATGTCCAGGTAGCCCTCGCCGACGAGGGAACGTTCGCCGAGGCGCACGCTCACCCCCTCGTGCAGCGGGGCGGCCTTCTTGTCCAGCGAGAACGCGACCCGCAGCCCGTCCGGCCGCCGGGTGACCTCGCGGACCTGGCCGACCTGCACGCCCGCGATCTGCACCCGGCTCGCCTTCACCAGGTTGTCGATGTCCGTGAACACCGCGGAGGAGGTGTACTCACCACCCTCGACCAGCGGGATCCGCGCACCGGTCCCGCGGAACAGGAAGATGAGGATCCCGAGGCTCCCGGCGAGGAACAGCAGGACGGTGACCAGCCGGCCCAACGTCCCGGTCAGTGCTCTCATCGGCTCTGGCCTCCCTGCCGTGTGCCGGTGGCGGTACCGGTGGCGGTGCTGCCGGTGGGCAGGCCGTTCTCCGGTCCGGGGAAGTAGCCGTTCGGCGGCTGCTTCGGCAGTACCCCGGCGGCGGGCAGCGGCACGACCAGGTGCCCGCGGATGATGCTGCCCTGGGCGTCCCCCGCGCCGAACACCGACGAGGTGTTGTACACGAACGCCTGGATGTCGCCGAGGTAGGACACCACCGTCCGGGTGTCGCGGTCGAGGTTACGGGTGATCGGCCGGAAGTTGAGCAGCGAGCTGTCGATCTCGTCGGCCATCGGGCGCAGGTCGGCGACCACCGGCCGGGCCTTGCTGACCACCGGCTTCGCCGAGTCGACGGTGCGCCCCAGCTCGTCGACGGTGCTTTCCAGCCGTTCCAGCGTCTGCGGCAGCTCGCCGGAGGCGCGGTGGAGGTTGTCCAGCGTCGGGTCGAGCTGTTCGGTCAGCTCCTGGGTGCTGGTCAGCGTCCTGCGGAGCTGGTCGGTCAGGCCGGGCAGCTGCGCGATGCTGTCGCGCAGCTGCCCGTCGTTGCCCGCCAGCGTCCCCAGCGTCTGCTGGGTCGCCGTCGCGAGCTGGGCGACCCGCTGGTCGTTGCCGCCGACCGCGGTGGAGATCTGCGACAGCGCGGTCACGAGCTGGCTGATCTTCTCCCGGCGGGTCTGCAGCGCCTCGACCACCGGCTGCAGCTGGGTGATCGTGCCGTCCGTCGCGGCCAGGCCGGCGGGCAGCTCCTTCTCGGACCGCGCCAGCGCGACGTCGGACTCGACGAGCAGGTCGGTGAGGGCCAGCTGGGTGCGCTCGTCAAGATGGCCGAGCACCTCGTCGGCCTGCACCGGCCGGGACGTCTGCTTCAGCGGGATGAGCCCGCCGGAACGCAGCGCCCGGCCGGGCGGCCCCCCGGGGTTGATCTCCACCGACATCTCGTTGAGCGCGTTCTTCGGGCGCAGCACCGCGCGGGCGTTGTCGTACACGGTGTGCCCGGGCTCGATCTCCAGCGTGAGGATGGCCGTCGCGTGGTCGCTGACCGACCAGTCCGCGATCTTCCCGACCTTCACGCCCGCGATCGTGACCTGGTTGGAGCTCGTCGGGTTCACGCCGGGCACCGAGGCGAACTCGGCCTTGACGACCGACCGTTTCGCCCACGGTGGCGTCGAGCTCAGCCGGGACTGGATGATCACGGCTGCCACCAGGCCGAGCACGATGAGGACCGTCACCGCGGTCACGTCACGGCCCAGCCCGGGCACCGTCCTGATCCGCTCCCAGCGGCGACGCAGGGATGCGCTCATGGGAAACTCCTCGACACCAGCGGAAGGTCCAGCGAGGTCACCAGCTTGCCGAGCGCGCCCGCGTCAGGCCCCGCCGCCGGCGGTGGGATCAGGCCCGGCGCGCCCTGCCTGGTGCCTTCCTGCGGCCCCAGGGGCTGCTGCAGGCCGAGGGACTCCAGGTACTGCTCCAGCGGCAGCACCGTCGCGGTCCCGCCGACGGAGTTGACCCCGACCCCGGCCATCAGCCGGCCCGCCGCGCCGTTGCTGTCATGGAACTTGAAGACGTCGTCACCGTGGGAGAACCAGTAGCCGAGCTCCTGGTACAGCAGGTGATCGTTGCCGCCGCCCTTGTAGACCCCGGTGCCGTGCCACGGGGCGAGCACCGTCTGGACGATCGGCCCGTTGAGCCGCTCCAGCACCGGCCCGCGCACGTCGGTCAGGACCCCGTTGGCGTCCTGCGCGGTGGGCACCAGCCGGTCGACCAGCGGCCGGGCGTCCTGCAGGAGGATCCGCAGGTCGGTCGCTACCGGCAGGGTGCGCTCCAGCACCGGGTCGAGCTTGGCCAGCACCGGGTCGAGCTGGCGGGCCGCCGGCCGGAACGCCTGCGCGGTCGTGGTCAGCTTGTCCAGGGTGGGGTCGAGGTCGGCGAGGCCGGCGCGGGTGGTCTGCAGCGTCTGCGGCAGGTCCGCCACCGTCTGGGCCAGCGGCCGGCGCTCGTCCGCGAGCGCCGACGAGGTCGTCGCCAGCGAGGTGATGATCGAGTCGAGCTGGCCGTCCTGCTTGGTCAGGGCCGCCGCCGTGTGCTGCAGGCCGGTGACCACCCCGGTCAGGTCGGTGTCCGGACGGGTGCCGCGGGCGGCGCTGAGCACCACCCCGGCCGGTTCGAGGGTGTCCGGCGCGTCCGTGATGATCTTACGCAGCTCCTCCTGCCCGTCGTTGCGCAGCGTCGCGTCCAGCCGCTCGACCGTGCGCGGGATGGACTTCTGCGCGTCCGGCGTGATGGCGCTGAGGACCTGGTCGAGCTCGACCGGCACGCTGGTGCGCTCCACCGGGATCGTCCGCCCGGCGCCGAAGCCGCCGCCCGGCCCCCCGTGGGTGAGCTCGACGTAGTAGGCGCCACCCACCAGCAGCGTGGGCCGCACCGCCGCGGACGGCTGGTCCCCGAGCTTCCGCAGCACCGATCCGTCGATCTTCATCGACACCAGGGCGGTGTGCCGGTCGGTCTCCTTCACGCCCGTGACGTCTCCGACCTTGACGCCGGAGACCTTCACGACGCTCTTGAACGGTTCGAGCTTGTAGTCCCGCGCGAACTCCGCCTTGACCGTCTCACCGGAGCCCACCGTGATCAGGATGCGGGCCCGGTTGAAGGCGAAGAAACCGACCAGGGCCAGCACGGCCAGCACCACCAGGCCGAGCACCTTGGTGGGTATCCGCTGTCCGAGATGGGCGAGGCTCGCCCGCTGACGCCGCAGCACACTCATCGGGCCGTCCCCCCCACCAGCGGGATACCCGCCGGAAGCCCCTGCGCGCGGTCCTGTGACGCCTGACCGGGCCGGGGGTACTGGTTCAGATAGAAGTTCCCGGACGGCAGCAGACCGCTGGTCACGGTCCCCAGACCGGGGTTGAGCCCCAGCCGGGCGTAGCGGATCCCCGGCGCGGGCCCCTCGGAGACGAAGCTCTGGCCGCGGACGAACAGCTGCCCGATCTCCGGCGCGTACGGCGCCAGCACCCGCAGCGGGGTGAGCAGGTCACCGACCGCCTGCCGCACCGGCGGCGCCAGCGGACGGGCGTCCGCGACCGTGCGGGTCAGGTCCTCGACGGCGGGGATGGCCTGCTTCGCCACCGGGGGAACCTTGCCCGCGACCGGCACCCCCTCCACCAGCACGCCGCGCAGGTCGGCTTCTGACGCGCCCAGCGCTTCCGCACCCGGCTCGAGGTCACGCACCGCCGAGGCGGTGTCGGCCAGCGGCGCGTTCAGCGAGTCCAGCGCCTGCCTGGCTGTGTCCAGCGTGCCCGGCAGCCGCTGCAGGGTGGCGGTCAGCGGCTTGTTCCCGTCCACCGACACCGCCCGCAACGTCTGGTCGGACTGGTTGACGAGGGATGCGATCTGCTGCTGCCGGTCGTCGAGCCGGCCGGCCAGCCGGTCGAGGTCCGTCAGCAGCGTGGGCAGGTCCGTCTGGTCGGACGCGAGCGCCTGGGAGACGGTGCCGATGTCCTCCAGCAGGCTGGGCGCGCTCTTCAGCAGGTCCTGCAGGTCGTCGCTGTGCCCGGCCAGCCCGCCGCCGAGAGCGCGCACCGTCCGGGTGGCCGCGTCCCGGGTCGGCTGGTCGAGCACGTCGAGCAGCTGGTAGAGGTCGGCCGAGTTGACGTTGCGGGTCGCCGCGATGGTCTGGTCGCCGAGCTTGCCGGCCGCCGAGGTACCCAGGTTGAGCTCGACGAACTTCGTCGCCAGCGCCGAGACGTCCCAGATCTCCGCGTGCGCGTCCCGGTAGACGTCGACGTTGCCGTCGAGCTGCATGGTCACCACCGCGGTGCCGTTGACGTAGTCGATCGCGCTGACCCGCCCGACGCGCTTGCTCATCTCCCGGACGCCGTCGTTGACCCGCAGCGAGTGGACGTTGTCGAACGACGCGCGCACCGTCGTCGTCGGCGCGAACGGCAGCCCGCTCTGTGCCTTGAAGGTCAGGTACAGGATCACCGCCAGGACGGCCAGCACGATGCCGCCGGCGCGGAAGGAGCGCGTCCGTGCGCGGAACTCCGGCGTTGTCATGACAGCACTCCCCCCAGCAGCTGCCCCAGCAGCGAGTTCTCCTGCCGTTCGGTCAGCCCGGTCGCGCTGCCGCCGGCAGCCGGGGCGGACGTGCCACCGCCGGCGGTGGCCGGCGCGGCGGCACCGGTCCGCCCGCCGTTGGCGGGCGCGGACGCCGCCGGCGCGTTGGTCTTGCCCGGCAGCGGCAGCTCCGGCGGCGCGGGCAGCGGCAGGCTGGGGACCGGCGCGTCCGGCAGCCCGGGCACGAGCCCGCCGACGGTCTGCCCCAGGACCTTCGGCGACAGCGGGAGCATCGCCTTGAAGTAGTGGCTGATGGCGTCGTAGTCACTGGTCGCCATCGACCAGCCCTTGACGAACTCCATCAGGTTCGTCAGCCGCAGGCTCAGCGCCTGTTCCGAGAGCGTCCGCGCCGACACCGACACCCCGAGCAGGTCCGGCGTGGCCGGGCGCAGTGCCTTCACCAGCGGCGCCGCCTCGTCCAGCAGCGTGCTGGCCCGGTCGAGGACCGGCGGCAGGGAGGCCAGCGCGGGGTCGGCTGCGTCGGCGAACCGGTGCAGCTCACCGGTGATGTCGCTGAGGTCGTCGGTGACCGGGCGCAGCGACGCCAGCGTGCGGGTCGCCGGGTCGGCGACACCGGCCAGCTGCGCGAGCGTGCCGCGCGCACTGGCTATGGTCCCCGGCAGGCGGACGAGGGAGTCCTGCAGGGCCTTGCGGTTGGCCGCCACGGTCGCGAGCGTGTCCGTGGCCGACCCGACCAGCCGGTCGAGGCTCTGCCCGTTGTCGGTGGCCAGCCCGTTCGCCACCGGCTGGGCGTCGTCCACCAGCTTGGTCAGCAGCTCGTTCTGCTGGTCGAGGATCGCGGCGAGGTCCTTGGCCTGTGTCATCGCCGGCTCCAGCGCGGTGATCGCGTCCGCGGCCTGCTTGCCCTGCCCCTTCAGGCCCTCGCCGGTGCTGGTCAGCAGCGCGCCGAGGGCGGAGGCGGTCGGCGTGTCCACCGCGTTGAGCACGTCCTGCAGGTCCACCACCCGGTTGGTCTGGGTCTGTGGGATCACCAGGGGCTCGGGGAGCACCGGCGCCGACGGCGACCCGCGCTCCAGCAGGATGAACCGTTCACCGAGCAGGTCCTGCGTGGTGATGGTCACCTGCACGTCCTTGTGCAGCGGCAGCACGCTGCGGTCCACCTTCATGCGTACCCGCGCCCGGCCGCCGGCCAGGCTGATGGACTGCACCGTGCCGACGTCCACCCCGGACGCCTTGACCGTGTTGCCGGGCACCAGCGGGCTGGCGTCGTCGAACATCGCGGTCACCTCGACGGCGTCGTCGTCCCCCGAGGTCCACACGACGATGCCCGCTACCAGTGCCACCGCCGCCACCAGCGCGATGACCACGGGCCGTCTGCGGCCCGATCCACCGGCGCTCATCGGATCCCGCTCCCGGTCGCGTCCGTCCAGGGCTGGTCGACCGGATCCCCGGGATACGGCTCGGGGTCACGGCGCGACCCCGGTGGCTGCACCACGCTCTCGTCGATCATGTTGGTGCCCGGGGCGAGCAGGCCTGCCCACAGGTGCCCCTGCCCGTCGTACGGGGCGAAGGCCTGGCCCCAGTTGTGCAACATCCCTATCCCTTCAGGGGTGTATGGGCGTAGGAAGGCGACCGCGGGCTGCAGGCTGTTCACCAGCTGCGTGACGGGCGGGACGACCTCGTGGGAGTTGTCGAGCAGACCGGGCGTCTCCCGCAGCAGCGCCTGCGCCGACACCACCGTGGGACGCAGCTGGGCGAGGCTGGGGCGCAGCTCGGTGAGCACCGGGCTGAGGTTCTTCGCCACCGACGGCAGCCTGCCGGTCGCCGGCCGGAGGTCCTGCAGCAGCGCGATGGTCGGCTCCCCCGCCTTGGGGACCCGGTCCAGGGTGCCCTTCGCGGTCTGCAGCGTCGACGGCAGCTCCTTGAGGCCCTCGGAGAGCTGCTGCTGCTGGTTCGCGACCGCACCGGTCACGCTGGTCAGGTCGCTCACCACCGAGGCGAGCTGCTGGCGGTGGTCGGCGCCTATCGCCATCATCTGCTGGAGCTGGGTGACCAGCTCGCGGATGGCCGGGCCGTCACGCCCGACCGCCTGCAGGATCTCCCCGAGCGCCTGCACGCTGGAGCCGGCGCTCCTGATCGTCGCGTTGAGGTCCGGCTCCCGGCCGTCCACCGTGTGGTTCAGCTCGGTCAGCAGCGAGTTGACCCTGTCCCGGGTCGGCTTGTCCAGCGCGGCGAGGACCTGGTCGACCTCGATCTGCTTGGACTCGCTCTCGATGATGCCGTGCTCCGGGATCCGCGCGTTCGCGGCCGGCCCCGGATACAGCGTCAGCATGCGTTCGCCGATGGCGGAGTTCCATTCCACCCGCGAGGTGGTGCCGTCATGCAGGGGTGCGTACTTGCCGGCCAGGGAGACGGTGACGACCGCCTTGCCGTTCTTGGCCTCCAGGCTCCTGACCGACCCCGCGCTGAAACCGTTGATCCACACCGGTGAGCCGTTGGCGAGCTGCGCCGCCGACGGCATCACCACTGTCACTTCGTAGCCCTCGTCGGTGCGCCAGAGCAGGCTGCCGCCGACGACGGCGGCAGCCACCAACGCCGCGATGACGACCAGTCGTCGGGATATCATTCAGTCCATCCCCAGGGGGCCCACCGAGTCACCGGACAGGAACTGGCGGACGAAGGGCAGCTCGGAGTTGAACGCCTCTTCGGTCTCGCCGTAGTGAACGAGCTTCCCCTTCCACACCACGCCCACGTAGTCGCTTACCTTGCGCGCGGTCCGGATGTCGTGGGTGACCAGTATGTAGGTACCGCCGTGCTCCGCGTGCAGCTTGAGGATCAGGTCGTTCAGCAGGCTCGTACGCACCGGGTCCAGACCCGAGTCCGGCTCGTCGAACATGACGACGCTCGGGTTGAGCACCAGCGCGCGGGCGAAACCCGCGCGCTTCTTCATACCACCGGAGACCTCGCCCGGAGCCTTGTTGACGGCCCGTGTCAGACCGACTTCCTCCAGCCGTTCCATCACGATCTTGCGAATTTCCGTCTCGCTCTTGTTCGTGTGCTTGCGCAGCGGGAAGGCGACGTTGTCGTAGATGTTCATCGAGCCGAACAGCGCGCCGTCCTGGAACAGGACGCCGAACCGCTTGCGGATCTCCTGCCGCTCCCGCTCGGAGACGCTCCAGATGTCCTGCCCGAACACGACGACCTCTCCGTGGTCGGGCTCGAGCAGGCCCACGATGTGCTTCAGCAGCACACTCTTACCGGTACCGGAGGGGCCGAGGACTGTGGTGATGGCGTTGTCCGCGAAGTCCAGGTTGAGCCCGGTCAGCACGTGGAACGAGCCGAACGCCTTTTTCACGTTGCGGATCTGCACGCTGTGGGTGAGATCCGGCTCGTGGCCCGGCGGGTCCGGCTCACTCACCGACAGCCACGGATCGACGTTCCCGCCTACGAGGTCGTCACTCGTGGACATTCACCGCTCCTTTCCTCCAGGAATCCCGGGCGTAAGAGAACCCGGCGCGCGTCGCCGCCGGCCGGTCGGGCCATGTCTGACGGGTGCTGGTCGAGGTGGGCGCCACCCACACGGTCGGGCATCTGCCGGACCGCCCTAGAACCCGATGGGCGCGCGTGTCAGCGACCCGAAGAACATCTGCTGGAACACCGCCCCGATCACGCTGACGATGACCAGATTGATCACCATGGACTTCGCCGTGTTCTTGCCGACCCCGACCGGACCGCCACTGGCCGTGTACCCGTAGTAGCAGCCGACGAGGACAATCATGATTCCCATCGTCGCGCCCATGAGCAGCGACAGCAGCAGGTCCTGCTGGGTCTGGAAGGCCCAGAAGACGGAGAGGTACCCGCCCGCGGACACGCTGTGGAACACGTGCACGTTCAGCACGTAGTTGACGTAGTACATGATCCCGGTGCCCGCGACGAACATGAACGGCGTGACGATGACGACCGCGAGCAGCCGGGTGCTGATGAGATACGAGTGCGAGTCGAGGCCCATGACCTCCAGCGCGTCTATCTCCTCGCTGATCCGCATCGAGCCGAGCTCGGCGACCAGCCCGCAGGCGACCTTCGCCGAGAGGATCCATCCCCACATCTCGGGGGCGACCGTGTAGTCACCGGTCGAGGTGAACACCGCCGTGTAACCGCCGGCGCCCAGCTGGCTGAGGAGATAGTGGCCTTCCAGCGAGATCTCCGCGGCCAGCATCGCCATCATGAACCAGATGATCCCGGAACTGGACAGAATCATGATCCCGGCCTGGCGCAGCACCTCGGAGCCGTAGTGCCGCACACCCGGCAGACGACGCACGGAGGCGACCGCGAACCTGGCGATCTCACCGAGGTCGTTCACCAGCGACTGGTCACTGCTGTAGGAGCCGAAACCACCGCCACCGCTGCTTACCGGCTCCGGCGCGGCCTCTTTCCGCTCGTCGGTCACGGTCATCGTCGGACGCCTCTCACCGGTTCGCCAGCATGTCGGGGTTCAGGCCGAGCATCGTCGCGTTCACCACGAAGTTGATCACCCACACGGCGGCGAAGCACAGCACCACCGCCTCGTTGACGGCCCGCCCGACGCCCTCCGACCCACCGCGCACGGTGAGCCCCTTCTGCGCGCAGACGATGCCGATGAACAGGCCGGTGAGCGTGGACTTGATCAGAACGCCGACCAGTTCAGGGGCGGTCAGGCTCGCTAGGAAGCTGCCGAAGTAGCCACCGGCGGACGTCGTGCCGAGCACGGTCGCGGAGATCATGGCCATGATGATGCCGAGCGCGCTACCGATGATCGTGAAGGCCACCGTCATGATCGTGATGGCGAGCACCCGGGGGAGCACCAGCATCCGCGTCGCGTCGACCCCGAGCACCTTCAGCGCGTCGAGCTCCTCCCGGATACGCCGGGCGCCGAGGTCCGCGGTCATGGCCGTGCCCATCACGCCCGCGACCGCCATCCCGGTGCAGAACGGCGAGATCTCCCGGAGACTCGCCATCACGAAGTAGGTGCCTATCCGGCTCTGCCCACCGAGCAGGCTGAGCAGGTCGTACGCGTAGTTCGCGATGAGGAACGTGAAGCCGCCGACCGCGAGGCTGCACGGCAGCCAGCAGAAGCGCAGCATCGCGTACATCTCGTCGCGGGTGCTCCCCCAGTACCCGTGTGGCTGGCGTACCGCCGTGGTCGTCAGCTGCGCGAGTAACTGCCCGCTCTGCCCGACGTCGATGGCCACGCGCTGAAGGAGCGGTGGAAGCCTCGTCATAACACTCGCGGCGAGGGGACGGGAACGTGAGCGGTGATGGCTGGGCCCGGTCGCAACCTGGTGCGTCATCTGTCTCCCTGCATCAGCTCGGCGGTGCATCGTGCTCGCGGGCCCACCGTGCCGTCGTCAACGGGTTCCCGTTGCTTTCAGGCACTCACCGGAGTACGGAACCTCGCCGTACCAGATTCACCAGACGGATTGGATCTTTATTGGCCCATGAACCTATTCCAGCGGGAGCATGGTCGCGACATCCCCGGGGAGGAATTGACCTACCCGTTGGGGTGGGACAGGGGGAAAGCACACCCTACCAGGGGGGCTCGGCCCCACCACCCCCGGATGCACCATGACAGCAGATGTCCGGGCGATGCCCTGACACCACCCCGACGACACCCCGACGACACCCCGCCACCTGCGTCTCCCCTGCGAACACCCGTCCTGGCACCGCCGGCTGAACGGCGCCGGGACAGGTGATGAGACGGGTGACGGGACGGGATGACGGTGCCAAAAAATCACACGGCACCGTAAATGACAATCAACAAATAAACAACAATCACTATTGTTGACAAAACTGCTGAATATGTCGACGGCCCGGAAGCGGGTACCCGGATAACAGCCGGAACGCCGGCTCCCCGGCCGGCGGGGAGAACGGGCCGTAAAGCCCGCGCCGGACCGGGAAGCGGCCTGGCAGCCGGCCCGCGCGCCGGCACGCGGATGATTCGGCACCCGGCTCCCACGGCCGCTGCGGCCGATGCCGCGGCTCGTCACGCGCCGTCGGCAGTCACCCCATAGAAGGGCGGAACTTCTCCGCAAGAGAGATTCCACTGACGGGCGGAGCGGACTACTTTCAGGATTCGCTGTCCCCGGACGGACGGCGGGCTCCGGCGGAGGACGCCGCGGCGTCGGCACGACACCGGCTGAACAGACCGATGCGTACGAAAGCACGGTCGCCAGCCAGGCAGGCAGGAGGGCTCATCGGTCATGGCGCTTCGACTGACCGCGCGCAGGACCGCCGGCAACGGGAAGGCCGAAGGCCACGACCAGGACGCGGAGGGCGGCACCACCATCCGGCAGGAACGGGAGCCGGTAGAGGTACAGGACCAGGAACGGGAGCCGGTAGAGGTAGCGGACCAGGCCCCGGGCCAGCCCGCTGGCCACCCCGGGGCCGGTGAGAACCCGGCGCGGCCCGGCGGCCCCACCGGCGGCCGGCGGCGGGCGCGCCGGGCCCGCCGGGACGACCCGGCGCCCCGTTATCCCCGGGTGCGCCTGATCGCGGGATTCGCGCTCGCGGGCCTGCTCGCCGTCGCCCTGGCCGCGTCCGCCTGGCAGGGTGCGCGCTGGTGGAGCCAGGCGAGATCCAGCGACAACGCGAAGGCGGCGTTCACGGCCGACCGCGATGCCGCGACAGCCGCCGGGCAGAACAGCATGGTCATATTCAACACGGTGGACTACCGTCAGCCGGCGGAAGGCCTGGACCGCTGGGCCAACGCCTCGACAGGCCCGCTTCAGGAGAAGGTCCAGCAGGAACGGGCGGAGATCACCAAAACGATCATCGACACCAGGACCGTCAGCACCGCGCGGCTCATCCAGGGCGGCCTCGTCGCGTTCGACCGTGGCGCCGGCACCGCCAAGGTGATCGCGGTCATCGAGATCCGCTCGGTCCCCGAAGGACAGCCGGCCACCACCGAGCGCACCCGCCTGACCGGCGAGGTGACACGGACAGCCGGCGGCTGGAAGCTCAGCTCCATCCAGACGCTCCCGGCGGGGACATGACATCACCCGGCCGCTCAATGATCATAAGGACGCCCCTGTGACATCCGCTCACCGTTCCCGGACCGGCAGGGCCAGCACGCATCCGTCCGCACCGGGGCGGCGGTCGTCTCATCGACAGCGGCACGACAGCGACAGCGACGGCAATGCCGGCCTCACGGCCGGCCACGACGTCGACCATGACGTCGACCCCGCTGTCGATCACAAGGCCGGGGAGGGCGTGCCGGACGCTTCAGCCGTGTCCGGTGTGGCCACACCGGAGCTGGCCACATCGGAGCTGGCCACCTCCGAGCTGGCCACATCCGGGACGCCCGGCGTGTCCAGTGCGCCTGACGCGTCCGAGGCGGCCGCCGTCCCCGAGGCGTCCCCCCACGGGAAGAGCCCCGGCGGAGAGGACCAGGACGGGCCCGCCCTGGAGACGGCCACCGGTGGGCCGGGCGCACCCGGTGGCGGCGGGCGGCGGCGGCTGCCCGCGCCCGCCGTTCCCACGCTCGCCCGCGTCCAGGTCCTCGTGGCTCTCGTGGCGGGCCTGGCGGCCGCGGTCACGGCGGCCGTCGCGCTGGGCGTGCACGCGGACCGGGCCGGCCGTCATCCCATGTCGACCAATGACGCCTTTGTCGACTCCGCCGCCACGACAGCCCTGCTCCAGGACATCGGCAAGGTCGTGGAGACGGTCTTCACGGTCAACCCGGGCAACGTCGCCACCACCGAGCAGGCCGCCAAGGACTCCCTGACCGGACGCGCGACCGACCAGTACGAACAGCTCTACCGGCCGCTGTTGCAGCAGGCCCCGACCCGGGGGGTCACCGTCACCACGACCGTCCGCGCCATCGGCGTGACAGCGCTCAACGGCAGCCGCGCGGACGTGCTGGTGCTGGCCGACCAGGCCGCGAAGAGCGCGTCGGCGCAGCAGTCCAACTCCTCCGGCCCGGCACACCTCGGCCTTATCCTGGAGAACCAGGCCGGCCACTGGAAGATCTCAAGCATCGAGATCCTGTAACCGCCCGGCGGGCGCGTGGTCGCACCCTCCCCCACGTGCCCGCCGCGCCGGAACAACCCCACCCGACGAACCCCGGTCTCCGACAGCCGCGCCCCGTCACAGCTTTGTCACCGCGTTGTCGTCACCCTGTCGCCGCGCTGTCGCCGGCTTGGCCACCGGCCGATGGCGGGGCACCGTCAGCTGCCGGCTCATCCGCGGGACGCGGCGCTGGAGCAGCCTATTATTGAACCGTGGCAAAAAACGCCGCCGGGGGCGAGGGACGGACGGCGACCACGCCGAAGGCTGCGACCACGCCGAAGTCCTCGCGCACCCGCGGCCGGCTGCTGGACGCGGCCGCGGAGGTGCTCAGCCGCAAGGGCTTCAGCGGGACCAGGCTGTCGGACATCGCCGCACAGGCACGTGTGCAGGCACCGGCGATCTACTACTACTACCCGTCGCGCGAGGACCTCATCGAGGAGGTCATGTTCGTCGGCGCGGCGG
>NZ_CEVIVD010000001.1:74225-78938 GCF_982290655.1 Protofrankia sp. CiP1_Cm_nod3 | reverse complement strand
ATCGCCGCCGCCGTGGCCGCGCACCTGCGTCACGAACTGGAGATCTCGGCCTACTCGCACGCGATCATCCGTAACGCCAACCAGCTGCCCGAGGCCATCAGCCGGCGGGCGCTCGCGGAGGTGTCCGCCTACAACGACATCTGGCGTGAGCTCGTGGCGGCCCTGCAGGCCAGCGGCCAGCTACGCCCCGACGTCGATCCCCCGCTGGCCCGCATGCTCGTGCTCGGTGCCCTCAACTGGGCCGCCGAGTGGTGGCATCCCGACCGCGGGCCGCTCGAAACGCTGATCACCACGGCGCAGTCGATGGTGCTGCACGCGCTGCGCCCCTGACCCGCAGGCCCAGCCCGTTCACGTGGACGCCGGTGCCGCGGCCGGCCGGCCGGCCGCGAACGCCAGGGCGTCCGCCCAGGAGGTACGCCGGCCGATCTGTATCCGATACTTCATGATCTCTCGTATCCCGTTGACGGCGAACGCGCCGGTGAGCCGGTCGCCCTGCCGGTAGAGGGCGACGAAGCGGTGCTCGTCGACGCTGCCCCACACCACCTGGACCTCGTCGGCCCGCGGCACGCCGACGAACTGGATCCGGTGGTCGTACCAGTCCGACCAGAAGTACGGGACGCTCTCGTGCGGCTTGGCCTCGTCGGGGTTCAGCGCGTTCGTGGCGGCGAGCGTGCCCTGCTCCGCGGCGTTGGTCCAGTGCTCGACTCGCATGTGCCCGGGGAACAGCGGGTTGGGCCAGCGCGCGACGTCGCCGGCCGCGTAGACGCCGGGGGCGCCGGTCCACAGCGTCTCGTCGCAGACCACACCGTTGTCGATCGTGAGGCCCGAGCCGGCCAGCCAGTCGGTCTGCGGGCTCGCCCCGACCCCCGCCACGACCAGGTCGGCCGGCAGCACCGTGCCGTCGGCGAGCCGCACGGCCTCGACCTGGCCGTTCCCCAGGAGGGTGTCGACCGCGACGCCGCAGCGCAGGTCGGTGCCGTGCGCCTGGTGCAGCGCCGAGCAGGCGGCCCCCATCCGCGTGCCGACCGCCCGGGCGAGGGGGGTGGGCAGTGCTTCGACGATGGTCACCGGCAGCCCGCGCCGGCGCGCGCCGGAGGCGACCTCGGAGCCGATGAACCCGGCGCCGACGACCACGGTCCGCGCGCCCGCGTCGAGCGCGGCCCGCACCGCCAGCGCGTCGTCGAGCGTCCGTAACGTGTGCACGCCGGCAAGCCGCTCGCCCGCCGGCAGCTGGCGGGCGCGCGCGCCGGTGGCGATGACGAGCGCGTCGTAGCCGATCGGGCGCTCCCCCACCAGGACGGTCCGCGCCTCGGTGTCCAGCGCGCTCGCGGGCAGGCCGAGCAGCAGCTCGACACCGAGCTGTTCGCGCAGGTAGGACTCGTCGCGGTACGCCACGGCGGGCGGCTCCCCCGGCTCCAGGTACGCCTTGGACAGCGGCGGCCGGTCGTAGGGCAGATGCTCCTCCGCGCCGACCAGTGTGACCGGGCCGTCGTGGCCGTGGCGGCGCGCGGCCTCGACGGCGCGCAGACCGGCGAGGGAAGCGCCCACCACGACAAGACGCGGGCGGGAAGACGTCATGGTCTGATCACCTTCTGTTCCGGGCCGGTCGCCCCAGACCATCTGAAGCCAGGCCGCCACTGAATACGGAATAAATTTCTTCGCCCATCATGATCTCCGCGGTACGGCACGCGCCCCGTCGAACAAAAACGTGCATACCACATCCCCCGAAGGGCATACCACGTCCTTCTGGTGAGCCCTTCTGGTACGCACTTCCAGTGCGCCCTTCCAGTGGTACCGGTGCCGACCAGGAATATCCGGTGCGCACGCCGCCGGGAACAGCCGGGCCGGGCAGCGTACCGGGAACAGATCCTGCCTTTCCGCGCGCCGGGCCGCATCTCTCGCCAGGGGACTGTTGCCCTCTCCAAGGAGGGAACATCCACCGCGTCGGCATGCGGGACGGACGAGCCGGGCAACAGCGGGATCCGCAGCCGCGCAGTTCACCTATCCAATCACCTATCCAATTTCCCGACGGAGATACGCGGGATCCCTTCGACGAAGGCCCGGCGTTCCGGCAGCCACCACTCGGCGACCTTGCCGCTGAGGAACTCGCGCAGCTGCGCCGGAGTGACCTCCCGGCCGGCCCTGACCACGACCGCCGCTTCGCAAGTGTGCCGTGGCGCGGGTAACACGGCGACGCGCCCGCAGGCCGGCGATGAACCCGTGTGGGCCGCGACGGTGGACGGCATGGGCGAGGAGCCCCCCGCCTTGCCCTACATGCGGCCTTGTCCTGCATGTCCTGCATGTCATATATGGTCCTGCATGTTCTGCATGTTCTGCATGTTCTGCATGCGCCAAGCGTCGTCCCGCACGCGTCAGGTGTCGAGTCCGAGCTCCCGGCGGGCCAGTGACTTCCACACCTTGAGGTGGGGATCCGTGAGCGGGTCGCGCGGGTCGAAGGAGTATGTCAGCGCGACCCCGCGCATGCTCGTGTTGAGCATCTCGCGAAGAGCGGTGTAGTTGGGGCGCCGGACGAGTTCGGGCCCGAACATCTTGTCGATCTCCGCCCTGATCACGTTGCCGAGGGCGGACTCCCTGGGCACGAGCGCCTCGGCCAGGCGCGCGTTGTAACGTGCGGCCAGCCAGAGCTCGGTCGCCGCCCAGAAGTAGCCCTGATGGTAGGTCGACCACACCGCGTCGACGGCGGCCTCGACGCGGTCGTGCGGCGAGCGGGGCCAGCTGGCGGGATCGTGGGTCGAGGAGATCCGCACCTCGGCGATGTGCTGTACGGCCGCGACCAGGAGCGCGTCCCGGTGAGGGTACTGGTGCAGGAGCCGCCCGCGGCTGACTCCCGCGCGCTCCTGGATCTTCAGTGTGGAGGCGCCGCTGTAGCCGGACTCGATCAGGACCTGGACGGCGGCGTCGAGGATGTGCTGCTGGGTGGTCCGGCTGCGCGCGGCGTAGTCGGCGTAGCGTGAGGCCGCCGCCTCGGTTCCGCTCCCGTTCGACGTCATCGTGTCCTTCCTCATGGCCCCGCGGCATGACCCCGCGGCATGTCAGCCCCGGTCGAGGAAGCCTGCGGTCAATATGGCCGTCCCCCGCTCGCCGGGGGCACGGGCAATCGTCCTGGATTCCCTGTCAAGGATGCTCCTCCAGGGTATGGGCCCATGAGGCCCGCGCGGGCCACGGGCCGCGCCGAGCGTGTGGGCCGGGCCTGGTTAACGTCTCCCGTGCCTTCACGGCCGGGTGGGCCGCGTCGGCGAGCGAGGCGGCGCGGGCGGGACGGGCCGGGTGCCGCGTCCATCGCCGCCAGGTCACCGCCGGCACACAGGTCACCGCCGGCACGGAAGAGCCGGCCACGCGCTGGAGCAGGACGACGTCCGCGGCGCCGTCCTGCTCCGTGACCGGTGTGCCGTGACCGGTGTGCCGTGACCGGCCGCGCGGGCTCCCCGCCGGGCTCAGCCCGCCCGGCGCTTCAGCAGGTCCCGGCACTGGTGACGGGCGTCCCGGCGGCCCGTTCCCGCCGCGGGCCGCGTCGCCGCCAGCCCGCGGGGTTACGCGCACCCGGACGGCGGACCGGCGCGGCGAACCAGCGCAGTGAACCGGCGCGGCTGTCAGTCGACGATTTTCAGCGCCTCGGTCGGGCAGGCATCCACCGCGCTCTGGATCTCCTCACGGCGGGCGGGGTCGACGTCCTCGATCAGGATACGGAGAGTGCCGTCTTTCTGGACCTCGAACACGTCCTCGGCTATCGACTCGCACATACCCAGGCCGCTGCACCTGCTGCGGTTGATCACTATACGCATGTCAGTCATCTCTCCGGTGTGACCTCGGTTGACGCCGTTGACGCCGTCCGGGCCGTGGCTGGTGGCCCTTGCCTTCCTCATCATCAGCTCGCGCCTTTCCGGGCTTTCAGGAGACCACCGCGTCCTTGCCCTCGACAAGATCGCGGTAGACGGGGAACAGCGGCTTGGTCAGCGGCCCGTATCGTGTGCCAGGCCACAGAAGCTATTGCGGCCCGGCGCGCGTCTCATCGCTCGTGCGGGGTGTTTAGATACCTCGATAGGAATACTTCACCCGGTACCGCGCCATGGCCGGCTGTTACTTTCGTTCCTCGGCGGAGGAAAGGAACGGCAATGGCAGCTCCACCCCGGCACCGTGACACCCCGGCCACGCGGCCGCGTCCGCGTCCCGACCGCGTCGGCGGGGAACGGCCGCAGGCAGCGGCGGAAAGCGCCCCGGCGGAAAGCAGCCCGACGGGAGCGAGCGGGGACACCGTGCGAAGCGCCGCGGCCGGTCGGCCCGGCGGTTTCCCGGCGCTGCTCGGCGTGGCCGTCGTGTGCTGGCTGATCGTGGGGTTCACCACGCTGTGGGCCGGGATGGACGCGCTGGCCGGCGACCCCGACCAGCGCACTGCGCAGGACCTGAGCGACCGGCTCGGCGAGGGCACGGTCCGCACGACCGAGCAGGTACAGCCGCAGGACCTGCTCGCACTGGGGGTGGGCACCGCAATCCTGGCCGCGCTCGCGGCGCTGCTGCTGCGCAGATGGTGGGCCCAGCACGTGCTGCAGGTGCTGGCCGTCGTGGCGGTCATCGTGCTGGCCGCCGGCGCCCACTGGGAGGCCGTCCTGGTCTTCTTCGCGTTCGTGATCGGCGCGATCATGCTACTCACCGAGTTGACGCGTAACCACCTGCGGAAGGGTTAGTCCGGCGGGA
>NZ_CEVIVD010000001.1:59279-74154 GCF_982290655.1 Protofrankia sp. CiP1_Cm_nod3 | reverse complement strand
TGGGGGATCTTTTTCAGGACAACCTTCTCAGAACAGCAGGAGGAGGTTCGTCAGTGCCAGGAGCGCCCCGGCCACCTGGCAGGCGGCCGCGCCGCGGCGGGCCACCCGTACCCGGCGCTCCCGGTCGTCGTCGGACGGCCGGACGTGGACGAGGGCCTCGGCGTTGCCGTACCCCCACCGCCCGATCGCGAACACGATCAGACCGAGGCCGGCCTGGACGATGACGGAGATCACCATTGTGGGCTCGAGGCCGGTCCCCGGTCCCGCTCCCGGTTCACCGGCCGCCCGCCGACGGTGGCGCGGTGGGCTGCTGGGCCGGGACAGAAGCGCTGGCGGCGTCGTTGACCTGCGGCGGTGAGTCCGGATCCGCGGGGCGGTAACCGTCGGCATACCTGACGTGGGCCTTGCGGATGGCGCCGGCCATCCAGTCCCGCCAGGTGGTGAGCTGGCGATCCAGCTGCAGCTGCTGACGCAGGCTGTCCTTGACCTGGTCGAACACGGCCGGGGCCGGTGGCATGACCTGGATCACCTTGCCGACGTTCCAGCCGTACTGGGTCCTGACCGGGCCGAACACGCCACCGGGCGGGGCGGCGAACGCCACCGGGGCGTACGCGGCATCGAGCTGGTCCGTGCTGACGACGCCGAGCACGCCCCCGCTGTCCTTGGTGCTCCCGTCCAGGCTGCGCTGCTGCGCGAGCTGTTCGAACGGCGTGCCGGCGGCGGCGTCCCGCACGATCTGGTCGGCCTCGGCCTGCGACGACACGACGATGTTGCGCAGGTCACGGCGTTCCGGGGTGGCGAGCTCGTCCTTGTGCTGGTCGAACTGGGCGTGCAGCTCGGCATCGGAGATCTCGGGCGTGCCGGCGACGTGCTGGAAGAGCTGGTTGATGGCAAGCTGGCGCTTGATCTCTGTGAGCACCGCCTGCTCGTTGGTGCCGACGGTGCCGAGCGCCTGGACGAACTGGTCCCTGGCGCCGCTGCCGCTGCCGTACTGCTGCTCGATGAACCGGCTCAGAGCGTCCTGCGCCGCCTTGTCCGCGATCACGATCTTCGTGTCGGTGGCGGCGCGGTCGAGGATGATGCCGACCGCGTAGGACTTGGCGACGTCGCGCCGGAAGGTGTCGAGCTTGGCGGTGTCGGTCGGCGCCTGGATCCCGTAGAGGGCGCGCAGTGTCTCGGCCCGGCGGTCGAGGTCGTCGACCGTGATGTCCTGGCCGGCGACCCGGAAGGCGACCCCGCCGGGCAGGCTGCGGGACGCGTGCCACAGGTAGCCGCCCACCCCGCCGCCGAGCAGCACGACCAGGGCGGCCGCCAGCACGATGCGCCCGCGTAACGAGCGGGGCGGGCGGACGCGGCGCGCGCGGCCGACGGCGCGGCGCAGGCGGGAGCGCTCGCCGCTGTCCACGGCGGGCTCGTCGGCGCCATCCCCACCGGCCGGCTCATCGGCGTCGTCCTTCGCCCGGGCCTTCTCCCCGCCCGGCTCGTCCCCGCCGGATTCGTCCCCGCCGGATTCGTCCTTGGCGGGTTCGTCCTTGGCGGATTCGTCCTTGCCGGGTTCGTCCTTGGCGGGCTCGTCCTTGGCGGATTCGTCCTTGGCGGATTCGTTCTCCGCGAGGCCGTCCCCGCCGGATTCGTCCCTGGCGGACTTGTCCTTGCCGGGCTTGTCCGCCGTACCTTCGTCCCTGGCTGGCTCACCCTCCGTAAGATCGTCTCTGACGGGCTTGTCCCTGGTGGGCCCGTCCGCCGTGAGCTTGCCCCCGGCCGGCTCGTCCTCGACGGATTCACTCTCCGTAGTTTCGTGCTCGACGAAGTCGTCCCTGGCCGGCTCGCCCGCGGCGGATCCGTTCCTGGCCGCTTCGTCCGTGGCGGGCCGGCTCCCGGCGGGCTCGCCCCCGGCCGGCCCGCCGCCGCTCCCCGCGGCCGGGGCTCCACCGTCCTCGGCTAATGCGTCCGGCTCGACATCGGTGTCGGCTTCGGCAGGCATCTACTTCACTCCAACCAACTCGTGCGCTACTGGGCGTGGCCCGGGTTCAGGCCGTACCCCGGAGGATCGCGGATGCGCCACCGCCACGACTACCCCCGCGGCGGCGAGCGCGAGACCCACCGCGCCGGCGAGCAGCACCCCGAACTGCCGGATCACGGCCAGATCGGAGGCGGCGAGGACGAGATAGCCGACCGCCGAGGTGGTCGCCGCCAGCAGCACCGGGGTGCGCAGCGCACGTCCGCCCCGGCGGGCCGCCTCGCTCAGCAGTACGGTGAACTCGCATCCCACCGCGGCGGTCAGCGAGCCCAGTCCCACGGTGACCGGGCTGAGCGGGATGCCGAGAGCCCACAGCAGGAACAGCCCGGCGCCGGTCGCCAGCGCCGCGGCCACCAGCGCCCGCAGGGCGTCGCCGCGACGGCGCAGCCCCACCGCGAGCACGGCCGCCGCCGCGGAGATCCCGAGCAGGTTGCCGAGCACCCGCTCGGAGGAGAGCAGCTCCTGGCCCCGCACCGCCACCATGGACAGCCCGGTGATCTCCACCTGGAATCCCGGCGGTGGGACGAGGACGCGGCCGATGTCGTCACGCAACGCCCGCAGCGCGTCGAGGTCGTCCATGCGGACCCCGAAGACCATGGTGGCGACCTGGTGGTCGCCCCGGATCACCGAGCCGGCCAGATACGGCGGCAGCAGCCGCAGCGCCGCCCCGATCTGCTCGGCGGTGCTCTCCGGCCCGAGGAACTGCAGCAGCGTGGGCGGTGAGACCACCGGGCGCAGCCGGTCACCGTGATCGGCGATGAGACGCTGCTGGGTGACGCGCATCCACTCCACCGCCGCCGGGCTGGTGACGTCCACCCCGCGCAGCACCACGGAGAGCTCCCCGGAGGAGCCGACGACGCTCTCGACATGCTGCGCGTCCTTCAGGGTGGACGCGCCGGCCGCGAGCGAGGCGAAGTCGCTGTCGAGCCGCAGGCCCGGCAGCGCCGCCCAGCCGGCCACGGCCACGGCCACGGCCACCGCCACGGCCACCGCCACGGCCACCGCCGTCCCGCGGTGGCGCGCCCGGGGCCGGCCCGCCGGAACGGGCCCGGCGGACACGGGCTCGGCGGGCGTGGGCCCGCCCGGCGTGGGCCCGGAACCCGCCGGCCCGGCGGGCACGGCCGGCAGGAGCGCGCCGAGACCGGCAGAGACGAGCACACCGATCGACAGCGTCAGGCCGAGATCGCGCACGAACGGCAGCGGTGAGAGGAGCAACGTCGCGAAACTCGCCGCGGTGGCGGCGGCGACGGTCAGCACGACCCGGCGCCGGGCGTTGCGGGTGAAGTAGGTCGGGTAGTAGCTGCCGATCCCGAGCAGCACCGGCAGGAAGGCCACCACGCCCAGGGACAGCGGCCTGCCCGCCCAGCCCAGGATCGCCAGCGTCAGGCCGATCGCGACCAGCGTCGAGGCCAGTGGGAGCAGGCGCCGGCGCCGGCGGGTCCACGGCACGAACAGGAAGCAGGCACCGATCAGGACGACGGCGATGCCGCCGAGGCGCGGGGCCTCGGAGCGGACCTGGTCGCTGACACCGGCCGCGAGCACCGGCACCCCGGACACCGTCACCCGCACACCGTCGAAGCCCGCGCCGCGCACGGTGTCGCGCACCCGGCCGACCAGGCGCTGCGCGGCGCCGGCGTCGATGCCCTGGCGCGGGCGGACGAGCACCGCCACCGCGTTCTGCGAGGGCACCACGAACCGCCACTGGGGCCGTGGCGCCTGGCCCTGGGCGAAGACCACCGACTGGACGAACCGGGTGTTGCCCAGCGTCGGCAGCCCGGCGGGCAGCCCCTGCACGACCAGCGGGCCGTAACGCTGGTCGAACTGCGCGGCCGTGCGGTCACCGGCCTCGCGGGCCTTCTGCTCGGTCGCGCCGGCATCGCGCGCCGTGACCTCGGCGGTGGCCCGCACCGCGTCCCGGCGGCCGGCGAGCTCGGCGAGGAAGTCCTGCGTCTGCCCGGCGATCTGGTTCAGCGTCGTGGCGGGCCCGTAGACCGCGGCGACGTCGCCGAGCCCGGTCAGCTGCCCTTCCAGGCGCAGCAGGCGGTGCAGATGGTCGCTGTCGAGCAGCAGCCGCGGCTGCGTGCTCTCCAGCAGGATCACGACCGGGTCGCCGCCGAACGAGGAGGCCAGCTCGTCGAGCTGCTCCACGGTGCGGTCATGGGCCGGCAGGAACGAGCCGATCCCGGTCTCGACCCGGCTTCTCGCCAGGCCGCCGGCGATGAAGCCGGCGGCCAGCAGAGCGAGCAGGACAGCGAGGAGGGCGGGTAATCGCCTCCTGATCATCGCGGGTCCGGCTGCACACGCGGATACGGGTCGTTGCGCGGACCGGGGCTGGTGGACGCTCCCGCCGGCGGGAACGGGTTGGACTTGTTCAGCGGGCCGATGTTGGTGTTCAGCGGCAGGCCCTTGACCGACTGCTCGTTGAGGCCCAGGAAGATCCGCAGCGCCCGGCCGTTGGCGTCACCGGTGGCCGCCGACTGGCCGAAGTTGGTGAAGAACGCCACGATGTCGCGGCCGTAGGGGCGCAGGTAGGCCAGCATCGGGTTGACGTCGGCCAGGTCCACCCGCAGGCTCGGGATGAGCGCCGTGAGGTCGTCGGCGACGGGGGGCACCCGGGTGAGGGTGTCCGGCGCGGCGACCAGCACACCGTCCAGGGAGGGCAGCAGCCCGCGCAGGTCCGCCGAGGTCTGCGGGAGCTCGGTCAGCGCGGCCGAGAGGTCCGGTGCGGCGTCCTGGAGGTTCTTCGCGACCGGGGACAGCGCCGTGGCGATGTCGCGCAGCCCGGTGGTGGCGTTCCTGGTGGTGTCCAGCACGCCGGGCAGCTTACGCACGATCTCCGCCACCGGCACGCGGTTGTCCGCGGTGGCCTGGGCGAGCAGGTCCGCGTCCTCGACGAGCTGGCCGATCTGCCCCTGGCGGGTGTTGAGCGCGGCGAGCAGGGTGGCCGTCGAGCTGGTCACCTGCTCCAGGTCCTTCGACTGCGCGGCCAGGGCGTCGAGCGCGGTCTTGCCCTCGCGGCCGAGGTCGCCGAGGCCCTGCAGCGCCTGGGAGATGTTCTGCCTGCTGTCCTCGGTGGCCGCACCCAGCGACCGCACGCCGCTCGCGAGCGAGGCGCGGGTGTCCGCGTCCAGGCTCGCCAGCACGTCGTCGAGCTCGGTGGCGGGCCGGCCCGCGCCGTCGGGCAGCCGGGCGCCGCTGGGCAGCGCCGGCCCGTCGCCGTCCGCGATCTCCAGGAAGGTCTCGTTGACGAGGGTCTTCTCCCGCACCTGCACGACGGCGCCCTGGTGCAGGGGGTACGCGGAGTTCAGCTGTACCACGACGTCGGCGGTGTTGCCGTCGACGGAGAGCCTGTCCACCTTGCCGGCCTTGACCCCGGCCACCATCACGTCGGAGTCGTTGACGAGGTTGGACACCCTGGTCATGTGCAGCCCGACCTGATACCCCGAATCGGAGATCAGCGGCAGCTTGCCGCCGGAGTTCACCCAGAGGTAGCCGAACGTCAGCGCGCAGAAGGTCATGAACACCAGCAGGAACGCCAGCCGGACGACCGGCATCACGGCGTGGGGGATCCGCATCGCGACCGTCTACCTCACCGTCGGAGTGGACAGGGACTTCAGGCCGGTGACCGGCAGCGAGCTGGGGGTGACCTCGAGCAGGGCGCGCAGGATCCCGCCGTTGGCGTCCGCCAGGCTTGTCATCGACCGGGTGTTGAGGATGAAGCCGCCGAGGTCGGGCAGGTACGACACGAGCGTGGCGGTGACCGGGTCCAGCCGCCCGGTGCTTGCCGTCAGATCCGGCAGCGCCGCGTTCAGCTGCCCGACGTAGGGCCGCAGGTCCTTGACCACCGGGTCGGCCTTCCGCACGACCGGGCCGAGCTGGTCGAGGGTCTTGTCCAGCTGCCGCAGCGTGCCGTCGAGCCTGGTCAGCGAGCCGGGCAGGGACGACGAGGCGCCCTTGAGGCTGTCCAGCGCCGGGTCCAGCTGGCCGCTGAGCTCCTGCACCGCCTCGGTGGCCAGCCTGAGCTGGTTGGTCAGGTCGGGCAGCTGGGCGAGCGCGGAGTCGGCCGCCGAGCTGTGCTCCCCCACCGCGCCCAGCGTCGTCTGCAGCGAGTCGGCGAGCGTGCGCAGCCGGCCGTCGTCACCGCCGATGGCCGTGGAGATCTGGCTGAGCGCGGTGATCAGCCGCTGGATGGTGTCCCGGCGGGTCTGCAGCGAGGCGAGCACCGGCTGGAGGCGGGTCACCACCGTGTCGGTGGCGGTCAGGCCCTCCGGGAGATCCTGCGGCGCGGAGGCCAGCGCCGCGTCGGACTCCTCCAGCAGGGCGGTCAGCGCGGAGCGGGCGTTGTCGTCGAGGTGGCCGAGCACCTCGTCGATCTGGACCGGCCGCTGCGAGCTCGCCAGCAGCAGCGTGCCGCCCGCGGGCAGCCGCCTGCCCTGCTGCGCGGAGCCGGGGCTCAGCTCGACGTACATCTCGTTGAGCGGGCTCTTCGGCCGCAGGACGACGTGGGCGTTGTCGTAGACCCGGTACTTCGGGTCGATGGCGAGCTCGAGCCGGGCGTGCCCGGCGTTGTCGACGTCCGCGCCCACGATCTCGCCGGCCGCCACCCCGGCGATGCGCACCTCCTGGCCGTGGCCGGGGCTGACCCCGGGGGTGCCGGCAAAGGTCGCGTAGAAGGTGAACTTGTTGTCCCAGGGCACGCTGAGCCGCTGGTTGCTCAGGATGATGCTGCCGGAGATCCCGGCCAGCGTGATGAGCCCCACCAGCGCCAGCACGTTGCGCCTGAGACCGGGCTCGCTCCCGATCCGCCCCCAGATCCGCCGGAGGCGCTGTACACCGCTGCTCATCGCGGCTGGGCTCCCTTCTGCAGCGCGGCCCCGGTCTGGTTGGACAGCCCGACGAGCAGCTGCTCGAGGCTGATCGGCAGACCGCCGACCGAGCCCGCCCCGACACCGGGCTGCAGGGCGATCAGGGCCCCGTTGCGGTCGGAGAGCACCGAGGTGCGGGCGAGCGTGGTGGCCATGTATGCCAGCTCCTGGTAGATGGGCTTGTCCGAACTGGCCGCCGCGTACGGCCCGGTGCCGTGGTACGGCGCGAGCACGAACTGCTTGACCGGTCCGTCGATCCGGTCGAGCACGGGGCCGCTGAGGTCGTCGAGGGCGGTGGTGGCCTGCCGGCCGGCCGGCACCAGGTCCTGCACGAGCGGGCGGGCGTCGACCAGGACGCCGCGCAGCTGGTTGACCACCGGCCGCGCCTCGGCCAGCACGGGGTCCGCGGTCGCCAGCACGGTGTCCAGCTTGCGCACCACCGGCTGCGCCGGCCCGGAGGTGTCGCGCAGCTTCTCCAGCGTCGTCTTCAGCCGGGCCAGGCCCGCGTCGGTGGCGTCCAGGGTGGACGGCAGGCCGGAGACCGCGGTGGCGATGTCGCTCGTGCGCCGGGAGAGCACCGAGGTGGTGGTGCCCAGGTCCGTGACGATGGCGTCGAGCTGGCCCTGCTTGTCGATGAGCTCGCGCGCGGTGGCCTCCAGGCTGGTCACCAGCTGGGGCAGGTCGGTGTCGGGGTTGCTGCCCAGCGCCGCGCCGGCCACCGCCGCGGCCGGGTCCAGGGTGTCCGGCGCGTGGGCCACGAGCTGGTCGACCGCCTCGCGCCCGCCGTTGCCCAGCGTCTCGTCGAGGCTGCTGGTCGACTTGCGCAGGCCCTCGAGCGCGGACGGCTGCAGCGCGGCGGCGACCTTGTCCAGCTCCACCGGCAGCTTGGTGCGCTCTACCGGGATGGAGCCGGTGAACGTGCCGGGCCGGCCACCGGGGACCAGGTCGATGAAGTAGTTGCCGCCGAGCAGGGTGGTCGGGCGGATCACCGCGCTCGGCTCGGAGCCGAGCTTGGCGCGGATGTCCCCGTCCACCTTCACCGTGACCCGCGCGTCGCCGTTGTCGGTCTCCCGGACGCCGGTGACCACGCCGACCGGTACGAACGCCACCTTGACCTGGCTGCGGTAGGGCGCCAGCCGGTTGTCGGCGGCGAAGCTGATGTCGAGGCTGTCCCCGGACCGCAGGGTGACGAGGATGCGGTTCTTGTTGAACAACGCCAGGCCGGCCAGCAGCGAGACGATGATGAACAGCACCCCGAGCCGCAGCGGCGTCACACGTGGGCGTCTTGTGATCGCGGCCATGTCAGCCCCTCACCTCCGGTTCCCGAGCAGCGACGTGCTCTTGTCACGGGCGGCCTGTCCGGGGGCCGGGTAGGCGTTGCGGTTGGTGAGCGGATCCCGCAGCGGCAGGATGCCGCTGACCGTCTCGGTGCCGATGACCGGGTAGATCCGCAGCCAGTGCCCCGCGGCGTCCCCGTCGGAGAGCGCGTCCGTCATGTAGCTGAAGAACAGCGACACCTCCGGCGCGTACGGCGCGGCGGCCGCCAGCGGCTGCCGGGCGTCGCCCAGTGCCTGGACCAGCTTCGGCGCCAGCGGTTTCGCGTCGCTGAGGACCTTCGTCAGCTGGGGCACCACCGGGTCGGCCTGGCCCGCCACGCCGGGGACCTTCTCCAGCGGGGGCACGCCCTCGCGCAGCACGCCCCGGACGTCCTCGGTGGCGTTGCCGAGCGCGACGGCGCCCGGCCGCAGGCTGGTCACCGCCTGGCCGGTCCGGGCCAGCGGTGCGCGCAGCTGGTCGAGCGCGCCTCGGGCGTCGGCCAGCGTCTGCGGGGCCTTGTCCAGGGTGGCGCCGAGCGGGGCCTGGTTGTCGACGTCGAGCGCCTGCAGGGTCGTGTTGACCCGGTCGACCAGTTCGGCCAGCTGCTGCTGGTGCCCCTCGAAGGACCGGGACAGGCTGTCGGCGGCGCGCAGCAGTTCGGTGAGGTCCGCGCCGTTGTCCACCGACAGCGCCCGGGAGACCGTGGCGAGGTCGGGCAGCTCCTGCGGCAGCGCGCCGGCGACGTCCTTGAAGTCCTGGGCGTGGCCGCCCGCTCCCCCGCCGGCCTCGCGCAGCGTCGAGCCCAGGGCGTCGCGGGTGGGCTGGTCGAGCACCCGCAGCACGTCGGAGAGCTCCTGGGCGTCCCCGGTCTTCGAGGCCGGGATGATCTCGTTGCGGCCCAGTTCCCCGGTGCCCGGCGTGCCCGGCCGGAAGTCCACGTACTTCTGCCCCAGGGCGGAGCGCGCGGCCACCGTGGCGGTCAGCGCCGACGCGTCGCGGTAGATCCTGCGCCCCTTGTTGAACCCGAGGGTGACCAGCGGTCTGCCGTCGACGATGCGGACGTCCCTGACCTGTCCGGCCCGGACGCCGGCGATGCGGACGTCGTCGCCGGTGCGCAGCGAGCCGACCTCGTCGAAGGCCGCCTTCACGGTGCGCCCCCTCGTACCGGGCAGTCCGCTGCTGGCGGTGAGCGCGACGTAGATGGAAAGCGCGAACGCCACCACCAGTCCGGCGCCGATCAGGAGCGGGCGCTGGCGTGCCCAGCCCGCCGTCCCGCCTGCCATCAGCTGCCTCCGAGCAGGAAGCCGAGCATGCCACTCTCCTGTTGCTGGTTGAGGCCGGTGACACCGCCGTCCGCGGTCGGAGCGGGGGCGAGCAGGCCGCTGAGGATGCCGGTGACACCGCCCGTCCCCCCCGCCGGGCCGCCGCCCGGCTGCTGGGGCCCGGTCACCGCCGGGTCGAGCGGCTGGCCACTGGGATTCTTGGTCAGGGGCAGCGGTGAGCCGCCGACGCCGAGGTTGGAACCGAGCCCGGGAACCAGGCCGGTGAGGATGTCCGGGGTGACCACGACCATCCCGCGGAAGTAGTGCGACAGCCCGTCCGAGCCGTTGGTGGCCAGCGCCCAGTACTTGATGAAGTTGAAGACGTTGACGATGTTGTCGCTGAGCTCGCCGACGAGCGGCTTGAGCGAGGACGCGGCCGCCACCGTGTCCGGCCCGCTGGGGCGCAGTGTGCTGACCACCGGCCTGGCCTCGTCGAGCAGCGACTGTGCCTTCGCCAGCACCGGGTCCAGGCTCGCCAGCGCGGGGTCGGCCGTGGCGGCGAACCGGTCGAGCTCGGCGCTTATCCGGGTGAGGTTGTCGGTGGTGGGACGGATCGCCTGCAGGGTCGGTACGGCGGCTGTCGCCGTCGAGGTCAGCTCGGCGAGCGTGGCCCGCGCGCTGGCGAGGGTGTCCGGCAGCTCCGCGAGGGTCCGCTCGAGCACCTGCTGCCTGGCCGCCGTGGTGCCCAGCAGCCGCTGGGTGGAGCCGACCAGGTCGTCGAGGGTCCTGCCGCCGTCGCGCGCGAGCGCGTCCGCGACCGGCTCGACGTTGTCCACCAGGTTGTTCAGCAGGGTGTTCTGCTCGTCGAGCACCTTCGCCAGGGAGCCGGTGTCGCGCATCGCCGGCGCGAGCGCCCGGACGGCGTCGTCGATGTTGCCGCCGTTGCCCTGCAGGCCCTCGCCGAGCACGGTCACCAGCGCGGCCAGGGACTCGCCGGTCGGCTCGTCGATGGTGTTGAGCACCTCGTCGAGGTCGGTGTTCCGCCCGGTCTGCGTGGCCGGGATCACACCTCCGCGCGGCAGCGCGGGCGCGGCCGGACTGCCCTGGTCGAGTTCCAGGAAGCGCTCGCCGAGCAGGCTGAGCGGACGCACGGTCAGCCGGGCGTCGGTGTGCAGCGGCATCGCGGCCGGGTCGAGCTCCATCGTCACGTCCGCGTGGCCGTCCGGGTCCACCCGCATGCCCGCGATCCGGCCGACCTTGACGCCTTTCAGCTTGACCTCGTTGCCCGTCAGCAGCGGGCTGGCGTCGTTGAACCTCGCGTGCACCACCCAGCTGGACGGGCTGCCGTTCGCCACCAGCCCGGTGGTCGTGGCGGCGGTGGCCAGCAGCGTCACCAGCGCGACCCCGACCAGCCGCGGCAGCGGCCCGCGGCTGCGGCTGCGGCTGGGCGCCAGGTTCCTTCTTCTCGGGCTCGTCCTTCTCGGGTTCGTCATCGAGCGCTGCTCCCGAAGGCGTCGGTCCAGGGCTGGTTGCCGATGGCGCCGGGCAACGGGTAGGGGTCGTTGCGCAGACCAGGCACGAGCACGCCCGGGTTGTTGTCGAGGCTGGCGACGCTGGCCTGGATGTGGCCTCGCGCGTAGTGGCCGTTGGCGTCGTAGTTGGCGAAGGACGACCCCCACTGGCTGAGGAAGGACACCGCCTCCGGTGTGTACGGGCGCAGGAAGGCGAACGCCGGCTGCAGGTAGTCCGTCGCGGCGGTGACCCCGGGCACGGCGGCGTGCGCCTGGTCGAGCAGCCCGGGTGTGATGTCCAGCAGCTCGTCCGCAGCCACCAGGGTCGGGCGCAGGTCGGCGATGACCGGGCGCAGGTCCGCGAGCAGCGGCCGGAGGTTGCGCGACACCGGCGGCAGCTTCTCGGTCGCGGGACGCAGGTCGTTCAGCAGCGGCACGGCCTTGTCCGCGACCCCGGGTACCACGGCCAGCGTGCTGTTCGCCTGGTCCAGCGTGCCGGGCAGTTTCTGCAACGACGTCGACAGCTGCTGGCGCTGCCCGGCCACCACCGAGGTCAGGTGCGTCAGGTCGTTGATGACGCCGCGCAGGTTGTCGTCGCGGGCCGCGAGCGTGCCGGTCAGCTGGTTCAGGGTGACGACCAGGTTCTTGATCGCCGGGCCGTCGGTGCCGATCCCCTTGAGCACCTGGCCCACGGCGGACAGCGCGGGGCCGGCCGACCGCACGGTGGCCTGGACGTCCTGCTCGTTGCCGCGCAGTGTGCCGTCGAGCTCGCGTACCAGCGACGACAGGTGGGCGCGGGTCTCAGGATCGAGCGCGTTGAGGATCTGGTCCAGCTCCATCGGCTGGTCCATCGTCCCCTCGAGCATCCCCCCGGACGGGATCCGCGGGCTGCCCGACGGCCCGTCGTGGACCTCCACCAGCCGCTCCCCCAGCAGCGCCTTCCATGCGACGGAGACGGTCGCGCCGGAGTGCAGCGGCGCATGGCCGGAGTCGAGGGTGAGCTCGAGGTACGCCTTGCCGTCCTTGACCTTGATATCGGAGACGGAGCCGGCCTCGAAGCCGTTCACCATCACCGAGCCGCCCTTGACAATGTTGGTCGCCGACCCCAGCAGCACCCCGACCCGGTAGTCGTTGCCGAACAGCGTCCAGCCGCTCGCGACCACCACGGCCACGGCGGCCAGCGCGACCAGCCCGATCCTTCTCATCCTCTGTCAGTCCATTCCCAGGGGCCCGGCCGATTCGCCGGACAGGAACTGCCGGACAAACGGGTTGTCGGAGTTGAAGGCCTCTTCGGTCTCGCCGTAGTGAATGACCTTGCCCTTCCAGATCACACCCACGTAGTCGCTGACCTTGCGCGCCGTGCGGATGTCGTGGGTCACCAGCATGTAGGTGCCCTTGTGCCGGCTGTGCATTTCCAGGATCAGGTCGTTGAGCAGGCTCGTGCGTACCGGGTCCAGACCGGAGTCCGGCTCGTCGAACAGCACGATGTCCGGGTTCATCACCAGTGCCCGCGCGAAACCGGCGCGCTTGCGCATACCACCGGAGACCTCGCTCGGATACTTGGTCAGCGACCGCTCCAGGCCCACCTCGGCGAGCCTCTCCAGCACGATGTCGGAGATCTCGGGCTCGGACATGTCGGTGTGCTTGCGCAGCGGGAAGGCGGTGTTGTCGTAGATGTTCATCGACCCGAACAGCGCGCCGTCCTGGAACAGCACGCCGAACCGCTTGCGTATTTCGTAGCGCTCGCGCTCGGAGATCCGCCAGATGTCCTGGCCGAAGATGAGGACCTCACCGGCGTCGGGTGCGAGCAGCCCGACAAGATGCTTGATCATAACGCTCTTGCCGGTACCGGACGGGCCGAGAATCGTGGTGATCGCGTCGTCCACGAAGTTCAGGTTCAGCCCCTGGAGCACGCGGAAGTCACCGAACGCCTTGTGCACGTTGCGTACTTCCATGCTGTGCACGCGACGGTCGGGGTCCGGCAGCCCCGGCTCGGGCAGCGACATCCCAGGGATGATCTCGGCAGAATTCTGCGTAGGCACTTGTCCTCCTGACGGCTACCAGTCGGCGCTAGTTCGCGATCGGGGCGTTGGGACTGAGCCCCCAGAAAAGCTGCGTGGTGAGCAGCCCGATGACATGGATGAGGACCATGTTCAGCATCATCGATTTCGCGGTGTTCTTGCCGACCCCGACGGATCCACCGCTGGCGGTGTAGCCGTAGTAACAACTGACGAACACGATCGTCGTGCCCATCGACAACATCTTGATCATTGAGAAGAGAAAGTCGAGCGGATTCTGGTAGAGCCAGAATATGTAGTTGTAGCCGCCGGCGGACACCCCGCCCAGCTGCACGACGGTCACCAGGTACATCGATATGTACATGAGGCCGAGCCCGACCGTGAACAGGAACGGCATCGCTATCCAGGCGGCCATGATCCGGGTACCGACCAGATAGCTGCGCGACCGGACGCCCATGACCTCCATGGCGTCGATCTCGTCGGCGATCCGCATCGAGCCGATCTCGGCGACCAGCCCGCAGCCGACCTTCGCCGCGAAGATGTAGCCGTACATGTACGGCGCCATCTCGCGCAGCGAGCAGTAGGCGTTGAAAATGCCCGAGTACAGCGGGGCGCCGATCTGCTTGAGGGTGTAGCTGGCCTCCAGCCCGCACTGCATCCCCATGATGAACTGCATCGACCAGATGATCAGGCCGCTGGACAGGATCAGGATGCCGGCCTGGTGGAAGACCTCCGAGGTGTAGTGACGGATGTCGCCGAAGTCGCGGATGGTCCGGGCCGAGAACTGGGCGATCTCGCCACCGGTGGTGACGGCCTGTTTCACCCCGCGCTGCATACCGCCCAGCGTGATCACGGTATCCTGCGGCTTCGGCGCCGCGACACGCGGCTGCCCGCGCCGGTCGAACTCGTCCACTGATGTGGTCATGATCGTTCGGCCCTTACTTGAAGACCTGCATGTCGGGGTTGAGCCCGAGCAAGATGGTCGTGAAGACGTAGTTGAAGATCCAGATGGCGGCGAAGGAGATGACCACGGCCTGGTTGACCGCGCGTCCCACGCCGATCGGCCCGCCCTGGGTGTGCAGGCCCTTGTAGCAGCACACGACCCCGATGAGCAGGCCGAAGATCGTCGTTTTCGCGACGCTGGCCCACACGTCGGTGACGGTGGCGTTGGCGAAGAAGTTCTCGAAGAACGCGCCGCTGTTGGCACCGAGCACCCACACCGAGGCCAGGTAGCCGCCGAGCACGCCGAACGCGAGCGCGACCAGGTCGAGCAGCCCGGTCATGAGCGTGATCGCCAGCACCCGTGGGACGATCAGGGTACGGATGGGATCGACGCCGAGCACCTCCATCGCGTCGATCTCCTCACGGATCCGGCGGGCGCCGAGGTCCGCGGTCATCGCGGTGCCCATGACACCGGCGACCACCATCGCGTTGATCCACGGGGCGAACTCGCGGACGCTGGCCATGATGAAGAAGGAGCCGAGACGTTCGGGGATGCCGAAGAGCAGGAAGAGGTTGCCGCCCTGCAGGCCCGGCGCGCCGAAGCCGAACGCCGTGCAGGACACCATCATCGGTATCCAGCACAGCTTGAGGATGTCGAACATCTGGTCGCGCACGGCGCCCCAGTAGCCGACGGGGTGACGGATGGCGCTGCCGAAGACCTGCCCGGCCAGCTGCACCATCTCCCCGCCCTGCTGCAGCGGCCGGCGGACGGCGCCAACCCATTTCGGCGCCTTGTTCCTGCGCACCCGGCGGCGGGTGCCGGGAACCGACGGGGCGGCCGCGGCCGGCACGCTCATGCGCGCTCACCCGCCGACCGCGCGCCGACGCGGCCACCGCGCCCGCGGCTGACGCTGACGGCACCACCACGGCTGTCGGCACC
>NZ_CEVIVD010000001.1:49042-58665 GCF_982290655.1 Protofrankia sp. CiP1_Cm_nod3 | reverse complement strand
GGCACCGCTGCGGCCACTGGCACCGCTGCGGCCAGCGGCGGCGTTACGGCCAGCGGCGGCGCTGTGGGTGTTGGCGCCACCAGCGCGGCCGTGGGCGGGCCGCCGCCGGGCAGTCACCGAGCCGGCCACGAACCCCACGACCACCGCGGCGGCGAGGGTCATCGAGATCTGCGCCGGATTCCGTCCAGCCTGCGCCAGCAGTACCAGCGGGAGTACCAGCAGATAGGCCCCGACCGCGGCCAGCGCGCCATGTCGCCCACCGTCGGTGGTCGTTCCCTGGCGCAGCGCCGCCGCCACGAAGGCGGCCGCGGCCGAACCGGTGAGGATCAGCACGCCAAGGGCCCCGGACACCGTCGCCACGGCCGGGGCGATGAGCCCGCCGAGGACGAGCACGGTGAACCCACGCGAGCTCCCGCGCACCACGGCGGTCATGTCCACGCCGTCGAGCCAGCCGTTCCCCGTGGAACCGGCCATGCCCATGCCTCCTTTCGTCGACGTACCGAGCCGGCCGGCGGTGTGACGCGCACTCGGCGGACCGTGTGCGCGTCACGGTTCATCACAGCCGTTCCGGCAACCGGATAATCCAGGGCGAAACGCGGGCGCGAGTATTCACGCCCGCTCTGGCCAGGCTCACCAACTGCCGGTGGAGATCCTCGACGGGATGACCGCGGGCAATGTTTGTCCCGCACGCGTCTGACGGTCTACCAGCACGGCAGCATCTCCTCCTGTGATGCCATCGCCGACCGGGATTGTTACGGTATTCGCGTTGCCGGGAACAGCTCGGCGAGGCAACGCGCCAGGAACGAACGGTACCGTTCTGTGTGCCGGATCACATCTCCCGGTGGAGGGGTAGTTGCCCCTCCAAAGAGAGGCTTTCCCCCGACGGCAACGAGCTCACGACGACAGGTGGGCCACCAGGCAGGTCATCGGATAGGCCATGGCCCACCCGGAGAACGGCTTTCCCGCCGGCAGCAGGCCCGGGTTCCCCGGGAGCTGGGAGAACGCGCGGAAAGCATGATCGTACGCTGCTTGTTCGGCCGGTGTTTCGCGTTGATAGTTTGTTGATGTCGGCCGGTAAGAACATCCGGGCCTCCCGCGGGCGCGCCCGGAGCGGAACGAGGGCCGGGCGCGCCCAGGGCGGATCAGGCCGGCGCGTGCTCGAGCAGGTAGCGCTTCACCTCGGCCGTGTGCTCGACGCCGGCCTCCCAGCTCGTGCTGGTCGCCACCAGCGTGAGGTGCTCGCAGCCGGCCTCCAGATAGGGCAGCAGCCACTCCCCGACCTGCTGCGGCGTGCCGGCGGGCGCCAGCCGCTCGAACTTCTCGTAGGGCAGGTGGTAGAGCCGCTCCATCCGCTCGGCCACCAGCTGTCTGGCCCTGCTCGCCTGGGCGTCGATCCCGCACCACAGGTTCAGCCCGTACCAGGACGGCAGCGGCCTGCCCTCCTGCTGGGCCACCTCGGCGATCTGCTCGCGGGTCGCGGCGAAGCGCCGGGCGGAGCAGAAGATCCCCAGCCAGCCGTCACCGAAGCGTACGGTCCGCCGTACCGCGGCCGCCGACGAGCCGCCGATCACGATCGGGATCCTGGGCTGCGGGGCCGGCAGCACCCGTGCGTCCTTGAGCTCGAAGAACTCCCCGCTGTGGTCGACCGCCTCGCCCGAGGCCAGCGCGCGCAGCACGCGCAGGCTCTCGTCGAGGCGGCGCCCCCGGGTCGACGGGTCGACGCCGCAGTTGAGCGGCTCGGAGCGGTCCTCCCCGCCCACGCCGACCCCCAGGATCAGCCGGCCCGGCGCCAGCTGGGAGACCGAGGCGAGCTGGCGGGCGACGGTCATCGGGTGCCGCAGCGCGAGCTGGTAGACGCCCAGCAGCACGGGCAGATCGTCGTTGCTGGTCAGGGCGGCGGTGGCGGACACCAGCCCGTCGAAGCCCCGGCCGCCGTAGAAGCTGACGTGGTCGGCGACGACCACGTGGTCGAGCCCCGCGGCCTGGGCACGACCGAGCAGATCACGCCGCTGCCGCGGGCTCGTCGAGAGAATCGACTCGTGCACGTCCAGCCCCACTGTGATCAATTCCTGTGCCTCCCACCCAGAACGTCCTTGGCGATAATGCGCTTCTGGATCTCCGCCGTGCCGTCCGCGACCAGATAGGCCATGACGTCGCGGAATCTCTGCTGCAGCGGGAACTCGGTCGCGTAGCCGAGATTTCCGTAGATCTTCATCGCCGCCTCGATCGCGTTCTTGGCGACAATCGGCGGCCACCACTTGCTCATGGAGGCATGCGCGGTGTGCGGCCGGCCGGCATGGCGCAGCCACAACGCCCGGTAGCACAGCCACCGGGCGGCCTCCAGATAGGTTGCCTGCTCGGCAAGAAGAAAAGATACGCCCTGGTACTCGGCGATCGGACGGCCGAAGGCCTCCCGCTGCAGGGCGTAGTCAGCGGCTTCGTCGAGGCTGGCCCGGGCCGCGCCGAGACACATCAGGCCCAGCGCGGCACGGCTGAAATCAAAGTGGTTCATGACGCTGTGGAAGCCCCGGCCGTACTCACCGATGAGGTTCTCCGTCGGCACGAACACCTCGTCGAGGTGGATCGACCCCCAGCCCAGCGGCAGGCAGCCCATCCCCGGCAGGTGGCTGACGGTCACACCCGGGGCGTCGGTCGGGACGACGAAGCAGCTCACCCCCTGCGAACGCGCGGACCCCGGCTCGCGGGCGTAGATCAGCGCCGCGGTGGCGTTGCAGGCCCACGAGATCGCGGTCTTCTCGCCACGCAGCCGCCAGCCGCCGGCCACCGGCTCGGCGACCGTGCGCAGCGCGCCCGCGTCGGATCCGGAGCCGGGCTCGGTGAGCGCGATCGCCACCGTGATCTCACCGGCGATCAGCCGTGGCAGGTACTCCTTCTGCACGGCCACGCTGCCGTGCGCCAGCTGTGACCCCACGAGCCCGACCTGCACCGGCGCGGACGCGATGTTCACGTCGCCGTAGGCCAGTGTCTCCGCGGCCAGCCCGAGCGTGATCGGATCCTCGATGCCGGTGCCGCCGAACTGCTCGGGCAGGCCGATACCGAGCACACCGAGATCGGCGAGCTGACGCTGGATGCCGAACGGGTAATCCGTCCGGGCCGCCCGGTCCCGATAGCCGGGCAGCAGTACATCCTCAGTGAACTGGACGAGCGCACGCCGAAAGTCCTCCTGCTCTTCGGAGAACTCGAAAGAGATCATTTTATTCCGCCTTAAAATAAGGCGCGGAACGCGACAGCTACGATCGCGTTGGCCGCTGTGCCTGTCCCATGCCCAGGACGACGCCGCACCAGCACGCCGCCACAAAAGACGATCTCCTTGCCACGATCGCGCACAGCCTGCTACCGGCAGGTGCACGCCGGTGATGCCGCGTCACCGACGCCGCCGCCGGGACACGGCCGCCGACAGTGGGACACCGGCATCCCGACCGGATCGGGGGCACCGGTGCCCAGTCCGGTTACACCACAACATCCGCAAGATCGCCACATGCGGCCTTTCAGCATCATGACCCAGCCAGGACCGACCGGCAACGAGTCAGCGCCCTGTACCGATGGTCACGGCCTCGGGCCCGCGGGACGCGCCGGTACGGTGGCACGGCGGGCGCCGGCACGGCGGGCCTCCGCCGAGCCGGTCCAGATCATTACGGAACGTGAGAACCCAGCGTCCAACGAGAACCGGAACCGGCCGCCGGCGGGGCATGCCCGGCAGCCACACCGGGCCCCGCACCAAACGGATGTACGCTGACGACCAAGCACCGGAGCGGGCCTCGCGGAATCCCTTCAGAACCCTCTTGGAACCCGGCGCGCGCTGGCCCGGAGCGCGCCGTCGTCCTACTGTTCAATCTTGGACCAGCAATGCCTCTTGGACCAACAACGCCTTTCCGCGTCAGGCGGACCGGCCCGCATGTCGCCCCGGCGGCACCGACCGCGATTCGAGTTCCGGACGGCTCTCGATGACGAGGAAACGGAGGCCATCATGCCCACGACCAACGCCGGTGATGGCGGCGGGCGCCCGTACCCGGCGCGGGGCGAGGGCTGGTTCTCCCGCCGTCCCGAACTGCCGCGCAGAGAACTCGAACGCGCGCGTTCCATTCTCCAGCTGGTTGCCAGGCTGACCGGTTGGGACTGTGCGCCGCTGAGCATCACCCCGCTGGATCCACATACCGCGGAGATGACCCTGGCGGCGGCCCAGGACGCCATTACCGAACGGCTCGCCGCCGGCGTGGAGCGGATCGGCGCGGAGACGCATGCGGAACTGATCGCGGCACTCACCCGGCTCGGTCAGGCCCGCATATCCCTGCGTGACGCGATGCTGGCCCAGCGTACGTCGACGCTGGCCGACGTACGCAATACCCTGAGCCGGCTGCGGGACCTCTCCACGGTCCAGGACCTGATCACCAGGGCGCCCGCCGAAGTCGAGAAACTCGGTTTCGGCCGCGCCCTGCTGTCCCAGATCCAGAACTCCCGCTGGGTGGCGAGGTCGGCCTATGTCCGCGGCGACCCGGGTCTTGCCGCGCTGATGGTGAAGGCCGGCAGCACGGACCCCGTCCTGCTCGACCAGCAGGTGCTGGAGACCGGCATGGTCCACCGGCGGCAGCCCATCCTGATCAAGGATGCCCAGGCGAACCCGCAGGTACATCCCCTGTTAAAGATCGTTACCGGCTCGCGTTCCTACGTCGCCGCACCGATCGTGTCGATGTCGACGGTGATCGGCTTCATGCACGCCGACGCATACACCGACCAGCGGCACGTGGACACCCTGGACCGCGAGGCCATCGGCCTGTTCATGGAGGGCCTGGGCTACGCGATCGAGCGCGCCGTGTTCGCCGACCGGATGCTGGCCCTGCGCGACCAGCTGTGCACCTATACGGCGGGCATCTCCGACCTGATGGCCTCCTTCACGGAGGACGACGTCTCCCTGAAACCCCCCGGCTCCCTGAAACTCCCCGGCGCGCCTGTCGAGCCCGTCCGGGATATCGGGACGAACGTGCTGGCCAGAGCGATCGAAGACGTTGTGGACTCACCCCTGACCCGCCGGGAGATCGAAGTTCTGCGGCATATGGCCGACGGTGCCACCAACGCGCGGATCGCCACCCGCCTGATGGTTTCCGAGGGCACCGTCAAGGTGCATGTGAAACACATCCTGCGCAAGCTCGGGGCCACCAACCGGGCGGAGGCGGTATCCTGCTATCTGAACACGATGCAGCGTCGTCAGCCGGAACCCACCGGCTCCTCCGGGAAGAAATCCCACTGGCACAGCTGAAACAATCGGACGCCTGCTCCCGGCGCGCCGTTACCGGCGTGCCCCGGAACGGCGGGCCCGGGCAGGACCGTTCCCGCCGTTCCGGGAACAACGTCACCCCCGCAGCTCCGGAAACTCCTCGTCGAGGTATTCACGGAAAGCCGCCGCACCGCCCGCGGTGTCCACGGCGGCGCCGAGCGGGTGCAGTTCCTCCTCCCGGCGGCGAAGCTCCACCCGCCGGATCTTGCCGGATATCGTCTTGGGCAGCTCGGCGAACTCGAGGCGGCGTATCCGCTTGTACGGCGCGAGCTGCTGGCGGGCGTGGCGCAGGATCGACAGCGCGGTGTCCCGGTCGGGCGCGTGACCGTCAGCGAGCACCACGTACGCCTTCGGGACCGCCAGCCGGATCGCGTCCGGCGACGGGACGACGGCGGCCTCGGCGACGGCGGGATGCTCGATCAGCACGCTCTCCAGCTCGAACGGCGAGATCCGGTAGTCCGACGCCTTGAACACGTCGTCCGCGCGGCCGATGTAGGTGATGTAGCCGTCGGCGTCCCGCGAGGCCACGTCACCGGTGTGGTAGTAGCCACCCGCCATCGCCTCGGCGTTGCGCACGGCGTCGTCGCGGTAGCCGACCATCAGCCCCAGCGGGCGCTGGGCGAGGTCCAGGCAGATCTCACCTTCCTCCGCCGGCTTCCCGGTGGTGACGTCGACCAGCGTGACGCGGTACCCGGGCGAGGGCCGTCCCATGGAGCCCGGCTTGACGAGCTGGCCCGGTGAGTTGGCGATCTGCACGGTGGTCTCGGTCTGCCCGAAGCCGTCCCGGATGCGCACCCCCCAGGCCTTCTCCACCTGCTCGATGACCTCGGGGTTGAGCGGCTCACCCGCGCCGACGATCTTGTGCGGCGGGTTGCGCACCGCCGTGAGGTCGGCCTGGATCAGCATCCGCCACACCGTCGGGGGCGCGCAGAAGCTGTCCACCCCGCACCGGTCGATCTGCGCCAGCAGCGCGGCGGCGTCGAACCGGCTGTAGTTGTAGATCAGCACGGTGGCCCCGGCGTTCCAGGGAGCGAAGACGTTGCTCCACGCGTGCTTGGCCCAGCCCGGCGAGGAGATGTTCAGGTGCACGTCACCGGGGGTGAGCCCGATCCAGTACATCGTCGACAGATGCCCGGCCGGGTAGGAGGCGTGGGTGTGCTCGACGAGCTTCGGGGCCGCGGTGGTGCCCGAGGTGAAGTAGAGCAGCAACGGGTCGCTGGCCCGGGTCACACCGTCCGGGACGAACGCGGCGGGCGCCTGGGCCGCGTCGGCGTAGGAGGCCCAGCCTGCCACCGGCGCTCCGACCGCGATCCGGTCGTACTCGCCGGGCACGTCGGCGAACTTGTCGGTGTCGGCCGTGCCGACGACGACGTAGCGGGCCTGGCCACGGGTGATCCGGTCCCGCAGGTCGGCGGGCGCGAGCAGCGTGGTCGCCGGGATGACGACCGCGCCGAGCTTTGCCGCCGCGAGCAGCGTCTCCCACAGCTCGACCTGGTTGCCCAGCATGAGCACGATACGGTCACCACGCGTCACGCCCCGCCCGCGCAGCCAGTTGGCCACCTGGTTCGAGCGGGCGGAGAGCTGCGCGAAGGTCTGACGCCGCTCCGAGCCGTCCTGTTCGACGATCCATAACGCGGTCCGGCCGGAGCTGTCCGGGTCGGCGCCGAGATGGTCGAACCACTCCAACGCCCAGTTGAACTCCGTCAGCTCCGGCCAGTGGAACCCGGCGTACGCGCTGTCGTAGTCCTCCCGGTGGGCGAGCAGGAAGTCCCGTGCCGCGCGGAACGCGGCCAGACCACCTGCACCCGGCGTCTGCGATGTCAACTGTCCTCCCTGAGTGGTAACTCCGTGAGCGGTGGGACTCCCGGCTGCGCGGCCCTCAGCTGTGCGGTCAGCGACTGTACGACCAGTATCCGTACGACCGGCGGCCGGTGCGCGGCAGCCGGTGCCGCCGCGCTCACCCGGGCCGCCCGGCTTCGACAGCGCCGGCGGGAACGGCGCCACCGCCGACAGCGCCGGCCAGGACGGCGTCGTTGCCGCCAACGCCGGTGGGAACCGCGCCGCCCCGGGCGGCGCCGGCCGCGACGAGGTCGAGCGCGACGTCTATGATCATGTCCTCCTGGCCGCCGACGAGGCCGCGGCGGCCCACCTCCACCAGGATGTCGCGGGTGTCCAGCCCGTGCTCGCGGGCCGCCCGCTCGGCGTGCCGCAGGAAGCTGGAATAGACGCCGGCGTAGCCGAGGGCCAGCGTCTCCCGGTCCACCCGCACCGGCCGGTCCTGCAGTGGGCGGACGATGTCGTCGGCGGCGTCCTGGAGCGCGAACAGGTCGCAGCCGTGCTGCCAGCCCAGCAGGTTCGCCACCGCGATGAACGCCTCGATCGGGCAGTTGCCGGCGCCGGCGCCCTGGCCGGCGAGCGACGCGTCGACCCGGGTGACGCCTTCCTCGACGGCCACCACCGAGTTGGCCACGGACAGCGACAGGTTCTCGTGGGCGTGCACACCGATCTGGGTGGCCGGGTCGAGGACGTCCCGGTAGGCGCGGACCCGGTCGCGGACGTCGCCCATCGTCAGGCGCCCGCCGGAGTCGGTCACGTACACGCAGTGCGCGCCGGCGTCCTCCATGATCTTCGCCTGCCGCGCCAGCTCGGCCGGGGGCGCCAGGTGGCTCATCATCAGGAAGCCGGAGACGTCCATGCCGAGCTCACGGGCCCGGGTGATGTGCTGCGGGCTGATGTCGGCCTCGGTGGCGTGCGTGGCCACCCGCACGGACCTGACGCCGAGGTCGAAGGCCCGTTCAAGATGGTGGATGGTGCCGATCCCCGGCAGCAGGAGGGTGGTGAGCACGGCGTTGGTGATCACCTCGGCGGCCTCGGAGATCCACTCCCAGTCGCTGTTGCTGCCCGGCCCGTAGGTCAGGCTGGCGCCGGCCAGGCCGTCACCGTGGGCGACCTCGATGGCGTCCACGCCGGCGGCGTCCAGCGCGGCGGCGATCGTGCGTACCCGCTCCGGGGCGAGGCGATGACGGATGGCGTGCATGCCGTCCCGCAGGGTCACGTCCTGAATGTAGAGCCTGGGCGGGGTCACAGGGCCACCTCCGAGCTGGCTGGGACGGCTGACAGCGCCGGTGTCACCGCCGGTGACGCTGCCGGTGTCACCGACGGTGACGCTACCGGCTCCCCCGCCGCCGCGGGCCACGCGACGGCCGGTGGCCCCGCGGCGGCCAGTCGTTCAGCGGTTTGTAGCGCGGCCGAGGTCATGATGTCGAGGTTCCCGGCGTACGCCGGCAGGTAGTGGGCGGCTCCCTCGACCTCCAGGAAGACCGACACCTTCCAGACCGGCCGCGGGCCGGCGTCGCCGACCAGGGTCCGCAGCGGCTCGTCCGGGTCGACCGGGGCGATCTGGACCTGCTGCTTGAGCCGGTATCCGGGCACGTAGCGGGCCACCTCGGCGGCCATGGCGGCGATGCTGGCGCGGATGTCGCCGGGATCGGCGTCGTCCGCCAGGCACAGCACGGTGTCGCGCATGATCATGGGCGGCTCGGCCGGGTTGAGGATGATGATCGCCTTCCCGACGTCCGCGCCGCCGACGACCTCGATGGCGCGCGCGGTGGTCTCGGTGAACTCGTCGATGTTCGCGCGGGTGCCCGGGCCGGCCGACTTCGAGGCGATCGACGCCACGATCTCCCCGTAGCGGACGCGGGTCACCCGGGACACCGCGGCGATCATCGGGATGGTGGCCTGCCCACCGCAGGTCACCATGTTCACGTTGGGCGCGTCGAGGTGCTGGGTGAGGTTGACCGCCGGGACGACGTACGGCCCGATCGCGGCGGGGGTCAGGTCCACCAGCCGCTTGCCGTACCCGGCCAGCGCGCGCGCGTTCGCCAGGTGGGCCTTTGCCGAGGTCGCGTCGAACACGACGCCGATCTCGTCGAAGCCCGGCAGGTCGATCAGGCCCTTGACACCGTCCGCCGTGGTCGGCACCTTCAGCCGGGCCGCGCGGGCCAGCCCGTCGGAGTCCGGATCGATGCCCACCATGGCAGCCATCTCCAGAGTGGACGACAGCCGCATGACTTTGATCATCAGATCGGTGCCGATGTTCCCTGAGCCGATGACCGCGACCTTGGTGCTCATGGCAGATCCTTCCGGAAGGATGCGGTGACGGTGCCGAGCCCGGCGATGGTCGCCCGGTAGGTGCTGCCGGGCGTCACGGGGACCATCGGGCCGAGCGCGCCGGAGAGGACCAGATCGCCCGCGCGCAGCGGGGATCCGAGCTCCCGGGCGGTGCGTGCCAGCCACAGCAGCGCCTGGCACGGGTCGCCGAGGCAGGCCG
>NZ_CEVIVD010000001.1:48417-48968 GCF_982290655.1 Protofrankia sp. CiP1_Cm_nod3 | reverse complement strand
TCATGGCCATGGTCAGGGTGGTCAGGTCCAGGTCGCCGAGCGGCTGGCGGTGGGCGCCGAGGACGAACAGGCCGCAGGAGGCGTTGTCCGCGACCGTGTCGACGATGCTGATGTCCCAGTTCGCGATCCTGCTGTCGACGATCTCCAGCGCCGGCAGGACCTGGGCCACCGCGGCCCGCGCCGTCCCAAGATCAAGATCGGGCTGGTCGAGGCCGGCGCCGAGGACGAACGCCACCTCGGCCTCGATCCGCGGCTGGAGCAGGTCCGCCGGGTCGATCGGGGTGTCCTCGGCCCTGGCCATGTCGGCGAAGAGCACGCCGTTGTCGGGCTGGTCGACGCCGAGCTGTCGCTGGACGGCGGGGGAGGTCAGCCCGATCTTGTGCCCGACGAGGCGGCGGTGGGCTCCCACCGCCGCCTTGGTGAGCAGCTGCTGCACCGCGTACGCGGCGGCGATGTCCGACGCGCCCAGCAGGTCCCGCACGGGCGGGCAGGGCCGGCGCTGCCGGGCCGCCGCCGTCAGCCGGTCGGCTGCCTGCCGGTACCGCTCCAGG
>NZ_CEVIVD010000001.1:28666-47816 GCF_982290655.1 Protofrankia sp. CiP1_Cm_nod3 | reverse complement strand
GGGCACAGCGCTGGTGGATGTGGATGAGCTCGTCATGGTGACACGTACTCCCGAGGTGCTGAAGCTTCCCGTCCTGAAGATCTTCCTGTCCGGAGCTTCCTGGCCGCCGGAGCGGCCGCGGTCAGCCCATGCTGCTGCCACCGTTGACGCTGAGGACCTGGCCGGTGACGAACCCCGCGTCCTCCCGGGCCAGGTAGGCCACGGCCGCGGCGACGTCCTCCACGCTGCCGGGCCGGTGCAGCGGGATCAGCTCGACGGCGCGGTCGATGACGTGCAGCAGCCGGTCCGGCAGCGTGCCCGCGCGCAGGCCCGCGTCAAGCTCCGGGGTGCGCACGTAGGACGGGGCGACGACGTTGACGGTGATCCCGGCGGTGGCGAACTCACGCGCCAGGCCGGTGGTCAGGGCGTGCACCCCGCCCTTGGCGGCGTTGTACACGGCATGGTCCACCAGCCCGTTGCGCACCGACTCGGCGCCGATGCTGACGATCCGGCCGTACCCTCGGGCGGCCATGTGCGGCAGCACCGCCAGCGTGCAGCGCAGCACCGTCCACAGGTTGTTCTCGATCGTCGCCCGCAGGGTCTGCTCGGTGTGCTCCAGCGTCGGCCTGATCACCCCGCCGCCGGCGTTGTTGACCAGGATGTCGACGCCACCGAAGGCGTCGACCGCCGCCCGTAGCAGGTCCTCGCCCGCGCCCGGCCGGGACAGGTCCGCGACGTGCCCGGCCAGGTCCACACCGGTGCGGTGGTCACCCAGCTCGCCGTAGGCGCGCTTGAGCTCCTCGGGGTGCAGGGCGGCGACCAGCACGCGGGCCCCGTCGGCGAGCAGCCGGCGGGTGATCCCCAGCCCGATCCCGGTCGCCCCGCCGGTGACCACCGCCGTGCGGCCCCGCAGCGGGGTGGTCACAGGATGATCGCAAGATCGCCGGCCGGGCGCAGGGTGGTCATGTCCAGGACCACGCGCTTGGACCGGATCCGCAGCCGCCCGTCGATCGCGACGAACCGGTAGTGGTACTTCCCCACGTAGTACGACGCCTTGCCGTTGCGGAACCGCCACACCGTGAAGGACGCCACGACCGGCAGCTCGTCGCCCTCCCGCACACCCACCACGACGTTGCTGAACTGGTGGTTCGTGCGCGAGTGCGGGTACTCGCGGTGCGCCCGGCGGCTGTTGAGACGCTCCACCCGCAGCCGCAGGCGCAGCGCGTTGTCGTCGACGAGGACGAGGTCCCGGGCGGGGTCGCCGTCCGGGCTGTCGTTGCACGGGACGACGTAGGACGCCTCGGGCGCGAACAGCGTGAGCCAGGTGTCGAGATCCCAGGCGTCGAGCAGCTCGGCCTCCAGGCAGAGGAAGTCCTCGACCTGCGACCGGCCGAGCGCGTCCAGGCCGAGGACCACGTCGGGCTGGGACAGCCGGATGATCGGGGCCGGCTGGACGGCCGGGGCGGCCGGGGCACCTGTGGTCGTGGTCATCGGGACGCTCCCGCTCCGCCGCCGTAGCCGGCCGTGCCCATCTGCTGGCTCCAGCGCCGCCAGAAGGCGCGCATCTGCGCCTCGTCGTTGGCCGCGGGGGTGCGGGCCATCCCGCGGGAGATGTCGTTCCACTCCACGCCGCCGCTGCTGAACCCCTGCTGGCAGGACTCCAGCGCCTCCAGGTCGTCCGGGGTGGCGAAGCCGGCCGGGCCGAGGAAGGTCAGGAAGCTGTCGAGCCGGCGCTGGCGCAGCTGGGCGAGCTCGTCGCGGGGCGCGAGTTCCCAGGCGGTGACGTCCATCCGGTTGGGCGCCAGCGGCATGAAGGTACGCACCGTGACCGCCATGATGTCGTTGACGACCAGGTTCGGATAGATCAGCAGGTTGCGGTTGGTGTCGGCCATCCGGCTGCCGCGTGCCTCGCCGTGCCGGGAGACCAGGTCGGCGCGCATGCGGGCGATCTCCTCCCGGGAGTCCTCGCCGAACAGCGGCTCCCACTTGGCGATCGGCCGCCCCCAGGGTGCCCGGTACTCCAGGACGGCGTGCCCGTTGCCCAGGTCGTAGGAGGTGCCGTCCACCCCGCCGGCGAGGTCGGTGCCCAGCGCCAGCAGGTACTTGAAGTAGGTGTCATGGGTGGAGACGGCGTGGTAGCCGTCGATGCTGTTCTCGGCGAGCAGCTTCCAGTTCGCCTCGATGCAGTACTCGTTGGTCCCCTTGATGATCTCCATTTCCCCGTCGGCGGAGTCGATCACCAGGTCCAGGTACTCGACCGCGCCGGCAAGGTAGCTGACCAGGTCCTGGATCTCCGGGTCGAAGCTGGCGAACACGAACCCCCGGTAGCTTTCCACCCGGGCCACCGGCCTGAGGGACAGCGCGGCCAGATCGAGCTCCCCGCCGTACGCGTCCCGGTCGGGGATCCCCATCAGGTGTCCCTCGGAGTCGAAGGTCCAGGCGTGGTAGAAGCACGAGAACGCCTTGGCGTTGCCGGCCGGCTGCCGGCAGACCACCGCGCCCCGGTGGGTGCAGGTGTTGTGGAAGACGTTTATCCGGCCGCTCTTCGCCCCGCGGACCATGAACACCGGCCGGCCGCCGACCGGCCGGCGGACGTAGTCGCCCGGCCTGGACACCTCGGACTCGTGGCCGACGTAGAGCCACGAGTGGCTGAACACCCGGTCCAGCTCCGCGCGGAACACCTCCGGCGAGGTCATCGTCGAGCGGTGGACGCGGAACCGGTGCCGGCCGGTGTCCTCGTCGACCAGCGGGAACCGGCTGTCGGTAGCGGGCGCCGCGTCGAGCAGCGCCGTCGACACTCTCGGTAATTCTGATGTTCTCGACAGGGAAGTCACGGGATCATCTCCGCGAAAAGATCATGAACGGGTGGCGGACGGGCGCGCCAGGAAATGGCGCACGATCTCGGAGAAGTCGTCGGGACGCTCGATCTGCGTCCAGTGCCCACAGCGGGCGAAGACCGCCAGGTCGGCGTCGGGCAGCAGGCGGGCCATGTTCCAGGCGACCTCGACCGGGACGACCTTGTCCTCCCGCCCGTGCACCAGCAGCGTCGGGGTGGTGATGGTGACGACCTCGTCCGCCTCGATGGCGAGCTGGCTGCCGGCGTGGCGGGGGCTGAAGAACATGTCGCGGTAGGCCTCGAAGGCGCCCGGTGCGACGCTGGCCTCGTGCCGGATGCGCACCAGGTCGTCGGTGATGATGGCCGGGTCGACCGCAAAGCAGTCGAGCAGCAGCCGGCGCATGTTCTCCAGCGACGGCTCGTACTCCCGCAGCGCGCGCAGGCCCTCGGTGGGCGTCATCCCCACGCCGGGGACACCCATCAGCACCATCCGGTCCAGCCGTTCGGGGTGCTGCGAGGCCATCCCCAGCGCGATCCGCCCGCCCAGCGAGTTGCCGACCACCGACACCCGCTCGAGCTCGAGCGCGTCCAGCAGCGCCCAGGTGTGGTCGATCCAGGTGGCCAGCGAGTAGTGGATGTCGGCGGGCCGTCCGGTGTGGCCGAACCCGACGATGTCGGGGGCGATCACCCGGAACCGCTGGGCCAGCACGGGGATCGTCAGGCGCCAGTTCGCCCACGCCGAGACCCCGGGCCCGGATCCGTGCAGCAGCAGCACCGGGTCCCCGGAGCCGAGGTCGTGGTAGTGCGTCGGGATGCCGCCGGCGTCGACCGTCCGCCCGGCGGCCTCGTCGGTGACCTCATCGGTGACCGTCGTTGTGCTCACAGACCGGCCTTTCCCTCGAAGATCGCGAAACACTTGTTGGAGTTGAAGACGTCGGTGACCACGAAGGTGGACCAGCTCAGCGGCATGCCGAGCTCGTCCATGGCGCCGGCCAGGCAGAACCAGTTGAGCATCTCGTGCTGCCCGGCCCGCACGATCTGCGCGCCGGTGACGCTGCTCCACGCCGCGTAGTCGCCCCGCACGAACGCCTCGTACAGCCGCAGGTCGGCCGCGGTGTCGGGGCGCAGGTGCCAGGAGGCGTCGGTGAGGAACGCGTGCGACCAGCTGGACGAGGCCACCAGGGCGACCCGCTTGTCGCCGGCGCGCAGCGCGCGGGCCACCGCCCGGCCGAGCTCGAAGCAGCGCGCCGGGGACGGGCCGGCCGGGTCCAGCCGTTCGTCCCGGATCTCGGCGAACCGGGCCAGCGCGCCCCGGCGGGCGATCGCGTGCTGGCCGTAGCAGTTCACCGTGATCGGCAGCAGCCGGTAGGGGAACTCGGTGCCGGCGTGGTCGTAGTCCAGGAACAGCTGGGTGTTGACGATCGCGTGGGGGAAGTGCGCGCCGGCCCGCTTCCGGTAGGAGTACGCGACGTCGAAACCGTCCTGGAGCAGGTCGTCGGTGAGCGCCCGGGCCGCGGCGGCGTCGGAGCGCAGGGTGAACGTCATGTCGTCCGGCCGGCCCCAGGCGTTCGGGCTGCCCCGCTCGTTCATCAGCGCGAACGGGTGCACCTCGGTGTCGTCGTAGGCCAGCACGCAGAAGGGCGGTATCACCTCCTCCCGGAAGTTCTCGTACTGGTCGTCGCCCCACACCACGAGCAGGTCCGGCTGGAAGGCGTCGAGCGCGGCCCGGCAGCGGGCCAGGCCCGCGCGCAGCTCGCGGCGGTGCCCGGCGGCGGCCGCGACTCCCTGGTCGTCAGCCCACTCCCGGCGCATCGGCTCCGGCCAGGACGCCGGATCCTTCTCCGCCGCGGGGATGTCGGGATCCTGCAGCGTCCAGCGCAGCAGCCCGGCCATGTGCTCGTCGGTGCCGGCGAGTAACGGGTAATGGGTCAGCCCGAGCCCGAGAAACTCCGCCATGTCTCACTCCTCTGGTTCGCCCGGACGGCCCGTTGGCACGAGCCGTCTGTCCAGGCCGATGAGCCCGAGCGCGTTGCGCCGGCCGATGGCGGCCCGCAGGCCGGCGGTCAGCCGCTCGTGCGGCCCGGCGAGCACCGCGCCCGCCGGGCTCTCCCGTGCCGCGAAGGGATAGTCGGTGCCGAGCAGGACGTGCTCGGCACCGAAACGCGCCACCGCCAGCAGCAGGCTGTCCACGTCATAGGTCAGCGAGTCGCTGTAGAGCGAACGGGCCAGCGCGCTCGGTAACTGGTCCGCTGGTAGCGCCGGGTCGCTGATGAGCCGGCCCCGGTCGAGCCGGGGCAGCAGCCACGGCAGGCAGCCGCCGCCGTGCGCCAGGCACAGCCGCAGCCCCGGCCGGCGGGCCAGCGCGCCGCCGGCCAGCAGGCCGGCGATCGCGATCCCGGTCTCGGACGGCATGCCGGCGCCGAAGCCCACCCCGAGCCTGGCCAGCCGCGGATCCAGCACCGAGTCGGCGGGGTGCACCAGCACCAGGGCGCCGAGCTCCCCGGCGGCGGCGAAGAACGGGTCGAACCGGGGGTCGCCCAGCTCGTCCTGGCCGACCCGGGTGCCGATCTCGACGCCGAGGAAGCCCAGCTCCCGCACGCACCGGCGCAGCTCGGCGACGGCCACGTCGGGGTCCTGCAACGGCACCGCGCCCAGGGCGCGGAACCGCTCGGGACGCTCGGCGACCAGCGAGGCGAGGAAGTCGTTCTGCGACCGCGCGAGGACCGCGGCACCGGCGGCCGGGGCGTCATGACAGAAAGTGATCGGAATCGGGGAGAGCACCTGCACCGCGACGCCCTCGGCGTCCATGTCGGCCAGGCGGCGCCGCGCCGACCAGCAGCGGTCGTCGACGTCACGGTACGGCCGCCCGCCGACGAGGATGCGCGCCCGGGTGTCACCGAGCCGCTGGACGCAGGGCCAGCCTCGCCAGCCGTCGCGCCCGGCGAGATCGGGCAGCCACGGCGCGATGGCGTGCGTGTGCACGTCGACCAGCCCCGCGCCGGGCAGCCCCGCGCCGGCCGGCGCGCCGCCGGTCACCGCTTCTCCTGCTGTTCTCCCGCTGCCGCTGCCTCGCCCGCCACGGCGCTACCCGCCGCAGGCGTCGTCGACGGGCGAGGACGGCACGTTCACGAACGTCCGCTCGGGGGCCGGCCGATAGATGATCAATTGGCACCAGTCCTTCTCCGGGACCGCCAAGGTCTGCCATCCGACTGGTCGCAACCATAACTATTCTGCATACATGTTTCAAGCATATATATGAAGATCATATAGGCAAACTCTGACCGTCCCCTCATAGGCGGCTACCATCGGTGGAGTCCGCTGACAGGAGGCACCATAATCTTGTTACAGGATTCGATGATGATCGGTTATTCGCCCGGCCTCTGGGCGGGCCACGGCCGGCCGGCGCGGCGCCGGCGGCCGGCGTACGGGCGCGGGCCAGTAGGGCGCGGGCCAGTAGGATGTGGACCGGTAAGGAGCGCGGACGATGCCAGCTGACGCGACGCCTCGAAGTTCTCGCGCGCAGCAGGTCGCGGCGGAGATCGAGGCCAGGATTCTCGCCGAGCGGCTGCCCGCCGGCAGCCGGCTCGGGCTGCGCACCGAACTGATCAGCAGTTTCGAGGTCAGCCCCTCGGTGATGAACGAGGCCCTGGGCATCCTGCGCGAACGTGATCTGATCACGGTCAGGCCCGGGCCCAACGGCGGGGTGTTCGTGGCCAACCCACCGCCCCAGGTCCGCCTCGGCGGAGTCGACCTGTGGCACCAGGGGCTGACCGTGGACCCCGAGCATCTCTTCGAGGCACGCGCCTACCTGGACTCGCTCTTCCCGCCGGTGGCGCTGCAACGCGCCTCCCCCGAGGACGTGCGGGCGATGGAATGGGCCCTGCATGACATGCAGGCGGCAATGGACGACCCGCACGCCTATCTGGCCGCGAACATGCGCCTGCACCTGGCCATCGCCCGGGCGTCCCGGATCGAGGTCCTGGTCGGCCTCTACCAGACGATCGTGTCGATCCTCAGCGCCACGCTCACGAAGGCGACGTACGTGGAGGGCAGCGAGGAGCTGCGGCACCACAACCTGGAGGTGCACAGCAACCTCGTCGCCGCGATCCGGGAGCAGGACACGGTCGCGCTGGAGAAGATCCTCGCGCTGCACAGCCACGACATGGTCCGCATCGCCTGACCAGGCGGGCGGGCGGCCGCGGCCGGCCGGCGGCCGCGCCGCGGGCGCCCACGGCATCGCTGACGCCCACGGCGCGGCCGGCCACCGGGGAGCCGGGTGGCTCGTGGCCGCCGACGTGGCGATCGCCGTGGCCCGGCCCGTTCCCCGTCTCCCCTGTACCGGACCTGTCCCGGCTTTCGTGTTCTAGGCGAGCCCGAGCTGGCGGGCCAGCGTCGTGACGTCCCAGTAGGCGTGGATGGCGGCCGCGCGGCCTTCGGGGCCGACGGTGAAGACATCGGCGCCCGCCAGGTCGAACGCCCGCCCGGTGGCCGGCACCCCGGGCGGGAAGCCCTCACCGGTGTGGGTTCCGGTCATGCGCCACTCCTGCGCGACACGACCGGTGATCTCGTCGACGAGGGGGTCGCCCACCGGCTCGAGACGCAGGTCGGGAAAGCCCTGCCAGGCCGCCTGGAAGAACCCGCGCGCACCCTCGAGATCGGTGATGTCGGCCGGCAGCGACGGGTCGGCCCACCGGAAACGGCTTGCCAGCAGGCCCGCGACGACGTCCAGGTCCCGCCCGTTCCAGGCGGCGAAGTAACGCTCCGGATATGTGCTCAGGGACTCGCGTATCGAAACTCCCATGATCTCTCCTCGTTGATGGTCATGGCATCACCGCCGTCCACCCGTACCAGCGGTACTCCCGTCGCGCGGGCCGGCGGTGACCGGCCCGCGCGACGGGGAACCTGCGCGCCGTGGCTGCCGGACGGGCCCGGTGGGCGGCCGGTGCCCCGGCCGGCCGGGACGCCCGTCCGCGCGTACCCGTCACATGGCGCTCGGGATCAGCCGCTGGACGCGTCGAGATAGATCGTCTTGAGGACCTGGAAGGCGTGCAGCCCCTCCGGGCCGAGTTCGCGGCCGATCCCGCTCGCCTTGATCCCGCCGAACGGCGCGGTGGGGTCGTTGACGTAGGCGTTGATCCCGATCGTGCCGCTCTGGACCTTCCGGGCGAGCGCCGTGCCGCGCTCCGGGTCGGCCGTCCACACGGATCCGCCGAGGCCGTAGTCGCTGTCGTTCGCGATGGCGACGGCCTCCTCCTCGGTGGAGTACGGGATCACCGCCAGCACCGGCCCGAAGATCTCCTCCTGGGCGATGGTCTGCTTGTTGTCCACGTCCGCGAAGACCGTGGGCTCGACATACCATCCCTTGTCGAGGTCCTTGGGCCGCCTGCCGCCGGTGGTCAGCCGGGCCCCTTCGCTCTCGCCCTTGGCGATGTAGGACTCCACCCGCTCCCGCTGCCGGGACGACACCAGCGGGCCCAGCTGGGTCGCCGGGTCGAGCGGGTCCCCCACCGCCAGCGAGCTGACGAGCCCGGTGATGGTGTCGACCACCTCCTGGTACCGGCGCCGGGGGGCGAGGACGCGCGTGCCGAGCCAGCAGATCTGGCCGTTGTTGAGCAGGGTCGAGGCGAAGAAGCTCTGGATGTTGGCCGCCAGGTCGGCGTCGTCGAGCACGATCGCGGCCGACTTGCCGCCCAGCTCAAGGGTCACCGGCCGCAGCAGCCGGCCGCAGGTCTCGGCGATCGCGCGCCCGGCGGCGGTGGACCCGGTGAAGGAGACCTTGTCGACCCCGGGGTGGGAGACGAGGTGGGCGCCGACCTCGCGGCCACCGGGGACGATGTTGAGCACGCCGGCGGGCAGCCCGGCCTCCAGCGCGGCCTCACCCACGAGGAAGGCGTCCAGCACGGTCTCCGGCGCGGGCTTGATCACAACGGTGGAGCCGCTGGCCAGCGCTGGCGCGATCTTCAGGAAGGAGATCGCCTGCGGCACGTTCCACGGGACCACGGCGCCGACCACGCCGACGGGCTCGCGGATGACCAGGGAGCGGCCGCCCAGCATGCCGGGGCGTATCTCCTCCAGCCCGGTCTGCGCGACCAGGCCGCTGTAGTAGCGCAGCAGCAACGGCGGGAAGCCCGCCTCGAACTGGTTGGCTAACCAGATCGGCATCCCGTTCTGGACGCTGACCCGGCGCGCGGTCTCCGCGCCGCGTGCCTCCAGCGCGGCCGCGAACCGCTCCAGCACCTCCGCGCGGCGCGCCGGCGACCACCGGGACCACCCGTCCGGGTCGTCGAAGGCGCGGCGCGCCGCCGCCACCGCCAGGTCGATGTCGCGTTCGGTCCCCTCCGGGACGCTGCCCACCCGCTCCTCGGTGCTGGCCGAGTGCACGGGGATGCTGCCGTTCGCGGCCGGCGCCTGCCAGGCGCCGTCGATGTAGAACTGGTCGTAGTCGATCGTCGTCGTCATTGGCATTCTCCTTACGAGGACGGAATCCTGCGCGGGCCGCCACGCTCACTCGTGGACAAGAACAATCTTCACCGCCTCGCCACGGTGCCGCGGTGCCGCGGCTTCGTTGATCTGCGTGGACGGCACCGTGGTGATCAGTTTGCCGGCGGGGAGCTTCCCGGCCCGGTGCGGCGCGAGCGGCTCGGGGCTGAAGCTGTCCGGTCCGCTGCCGCCCGCCACGACCGCGGTGATGGCCAGCCCGGCACCTGGGCATGCCGGCCGGAGCGTGCCCGGAGGCATCCGGATCAGCCGTTGTCGGCCGACACCGTCACCCGGACGCCCTTGCATTCGCTGGTGATGACGAGCTGGCAGGACAGCCGGGAGTCCTCCCGCGTGCCGTCGGCGAACTCCAGCAGCTCGCGCTCCTCGTCGGTCATCTCGTCGAAGAACGCCTGCGACTCCGGGCCGACGTAGACGTGGCACGTCGCGCACGAGCAGCTACCGCCGCACTCGGCGACGATCCCCGGCAGGTTGTTGCGAACCGAACCATCCATCACGGTCTGCCCAGGCGGGACGTCGACCGCGTGTTCGGTGCCGTCGGGCAGAACGTAGGTGATTATGGGCATCGCGCGCTCCGTGCTCATCCGGTTGTTTCATATGGCTTGATGACGACCTGACATAACAACAGCTTTGTTTTTCATGTGGTGACGGTTCATACGGTGACGGTTCATGTGATCACGGCGCCGCGGAGTGGTACGGCGGGGTCGGCCAGCCGTACCGGGTCGACCCGCTCACCGCCGGCGATGAGCTTCTTGCCGGCCATGAAGTCGCCCGGCGAGTTCGCGGACTCCACCGCCGTGATCCTGCCGTCCGTGTGGTGGAACAGGGCGAAGCGCCCCGATGCCGGGTCACCGCGCAGGACGGTACCGGGCGGCGCGGAGACGATCCCGGCTATCTTGAGCTTCAGGTCGAACTGGTCGGACCAGAACCAGGGCACCTCCGGGTGGACGGGCTGCGCGCCGACGATCGCGGCCGTGGCCTGCTTGGCCTGCTCCACCGCGCTGGGGATGCTCTCCAGCCGCTGCAGCCCGTCGACGCCCGGCAGCGGCCGGCGGGTGACGTCCCCGATCGCGAAGATCGCCGGATCGCTGGTGCGCGCCTGGCCGTCGACCAGGATCCCCTGCTCGCAGGCCAGGCCGGCCGCCACTGCGAGCTCGTCGCGCGGGACCGCGCCGATGCCCACGAGGGCGATGTCGCAGGCTATCCGCGTCCCGTCGCCGAGAAGCACGCCCTGGACCCGGCCGTCCTCGCCGGACAGGCCGACGACCTGCGCCCCGGTGAGGATCGTGGTGTCGCGCTCCCGGTGGTACGCCGCCAGGATCTCCGACAGCCGGCTGCTCGCCACCCGCGCGAGCACCCGCTCCTCGCGTTCGATGACCGTCACCTCGACGCCGCCCGCCCGCGCCACCGCCGCGACCTCCAGGCCGACGTACCCACCACCGATGATCGCGATCGGGCCGCCGCTGATGACGGCCTTGCGCAGGACACGGGCGTCGGCGAGGGTGCGCAGGGTGAGAACACCGGCGAGATCGGCCCCGGGCGCCGGCAGCCGCCGGGGCTCGGCCCCGGTGGCGAGGACGAGCACGTCGTAGTCGACGGTCTGCGCGCCGCTCGTGTACACGCGGCGCGCCACGGGGTCGACCGACTCGACCGACTCGCCCAGCCGGACGGAGATGTCCTGCTCCGGGTAGAACTCCGGCGGGCGCAGCCAGTGCTCGAGATCGCCGTCGATGAACTTCTTGGACAGGGGCGGACGGTGGTACGGCAGGTCCGTCTCCTGGCCGAACAGCACGATCTCACCGGTGAAGCCGGCCTGCCGCAGCAGCCCTACCAGCGTGCCGCCCGCATGACCTCCCCCGACGACCACCACCCGGCGGCTGTCGGGGGAAACCCGCCGCTGGGTCACCGCAGCTCCAGACGTACCGGCAGTTTCTTCAGCCCGCCGACGAAGTTCGTCTGGACGACCTTGCGCTCGCCGGTCAGCTCGATCTTCCCGATACGCGGCAGCAGCTCCTCGAGTATGATCCTCAGCTCGAGCTTGGCCACGTGCTGGCCGATGCACATGTGCGGGCCGTAGCCGAAGGCGATGTGCTTGTTCGGCCGGCGGTCGATCCGGAATGTGTCGGGATCGTCGAACACCTCGGCGTCGCGGTTGGCCGACTGGTACAGCAGCATCAGCCGGTCACCCTTCTTGATCTCGCTTCCGTTCAGCGTGTAATCCTCGGTGGCCTGCCGGGTGAACTGCTTGACCGGGGACGCCCAGCGCAGCGCCTCGTTGAGCAGGTGCGGGACGAGCGAAAGATCATCCTGGACCCTCTTGAGCTGGTCGGGATGCAGCGCGAGCTGCTCAAGCGCTCCCGAGAGCGTGCTCGACGTCGTGTCGTGACCGGCGGTGGCGATCGCGATGAACCAGCCGTAGGCGAACCCCTTCGGATAGTACTCGCCGTCCTCCCCCTTCGCGAGCGCGATGATCGTGGCGAGGTCGTCCTTCGGGTTCTTCCGCCGGTCCTCCACCAGCACGTCGAAGTAGGCGTAGAAGTCCCTGATCGCCGCGGACCACTGCTGCGCGGCCGCCTCCGGAGTGAGCGCCTCGACATCCTCCCGGCGCGCCTCGGGGTCCTCCGTGCCAAAGAACTCCTGGCTGAGCGCCATCATCCTCGGCTCGTCCTCCTCGGGCACGCCGAAAAGGGTCATGATGACGTGCAGCGGGTAGAAGAGCGCGAACTCCCTGACGAAGTCGATATTGTTCTCGCCGGGGTGCAGGAACCTGGCGATGACCTCCCGGGCGAGCTCGCGGATGGTGTCCTCCCACTTCTTCAGGTTCGCGGGGCGGAACCATTCGACCGCGACGTCCTTGACCGCGGTGTGCTCCGGCGGGTCAAGGTAGGGGAGCGCGTCGAGAATGCGCAGGCTGCCACCGGTGAGGTTCTTGGTGAACTCGTCACCGGCCTGGTTCTGCAGAATCGGGTTGTGAGAGCCCGGCTGGACACCGCCACCGCTGGTGAAGATGTCCGGCTGCCGCTCGATCTCCATGATGTCGGCATGCCTGGCGACCAGCCAGACCGGATCGTAGCCCGCCACCCTGACCTGACCGAGCGGATTGTTCTCACGCAGCCACTGGTAGGCGGCGAACAGCCTGTCCTCGTCGATATGCCCCTCGGGTAAGACGACCTGACAGGCAATCTCGTCCGGTATCGGACGGGTGTTCACAGGTGCGACCGCGACCATGAGCTCTCCTCATACATGATCTTTAATCCAGATCCACCGAAGGTGGGAAGATGATCGACAACCCCCCTTCCCTGTCGACGCCGCCCAGAGGCGAACCGCAGGCGACGACACTGGCGCCCGGTCGGGTCAACGGTAGGCGGCCAAACTGTGTCCTGCATCACCCATAGGGGAAATCCTCGTACCCCTTGCGGATACCTGAGGTACCACCTTAGGAACATATAGTGATCGAAAAATTTCCCTGCGTTACCAACTGCCCGGTCGCGGGGCCATCCGTCCATGACGGAGAACCCCGCGACGCGGGAGGAAGCCCCGCCGACCCGACGGAACCGAAAGAGCCCCACCCCCACCGGACGGCGTGCGCGGACGGTGCGACGAGGCCCCGGCGACCCGGCCGGCCGGCCCGCTGCCGGACCCGTCCGACAGCGGCTGATCACTCCTGGCGAGGGCGGCACCCACCTGAGCCATGGCTCCGGTCCCCCTTTGGAGGTAATTCCTGTCTCCCGTCAGTGGTGTTCAATTGCCAGGCCCGACAGCGCCTTGAAAAAGGCCGTTCGTACCAGTACATTTGCCCTCCGGCGGGCCGGCGTTTTCCGGGCGGGCAGCCAGGAAGATCATGTCATCTACTCCCTGACGAGCAGCACCCCTGCTCGCTTCCTGATCGAAGAGGGTCATCGGTTCAATGGACGACCAGTTCACTGACGTGACGTACAAGGTCGAAAACGGCCTGGCCTGGATCACCATCAATCGGCCGGAGCGTTACAATTCGTTCCGGGCCCGCACCGTCGACGAGCTGATCAAAAGCTTCAAGCGCGCCTGGGCCAGCGACGAGGTCGGCGTCATCGCTCTCACCGGCGCCGGCGAGAAAGCCTTCTGCACCGGCGGTGACCAGAAACAGCGCCTGGAGACCGGCGACTACGGCCCGTCGGACAGCGGCCTGTTCGAGGTGGACGCCCTGCACCGGGTCATCCGTGACGTGCCCAAGCCCGTCATCGCGGCGGTGAACGGTTTCGCCATCGGCGGCGGCCACGTCCTGCACCTGTTGTGCGACCTCAGCATCGCGTCCGAGACCGCCCGTTTCGGCCAGAACGGCCCGCGGGTCGGCTCGTTCGACGCCGGTTTCGGCACCGGCTACCTCGCCCGCGTGATCGGTGAGAAGCGAGCCCGCGAGATCTGGTTCCTCTGCCGCCAGTACAGCGCCCAGCAGGCCGCGGACTGGGGCCTGGTCAACAAGGTGGTCCCGGCCGCCCAGCTGCGGGCGGAGGTCCGCGCCTGGGCGGATGAGATCCTCCTGCTGTCGCCCACCTCGCTCAAGGTGCTCAAGCAGTCGCTGAACACCGACACCGAGCACTTCGCGGGAATCGGGCAGCTGGCGTACTCCAGCCTCAAGCTGTTCGGTGAGTCCCCCGAGGCCAAGGAAGGCATCACCGCCTTCAACGAGAAGCGCCCGCCGGACTTCTCCGTGTACCGGGGCAACTGAAGTAACGGGCAACTAAAATACCGGAGCAACTGGAGTACCGGAGCAGCCGAAGTACCGGGCAGCCGAAGGCCCGTCCGCGGCACCGCGCACGAGACAGACAGCACCGCGGTGCCGCGGGAGCGGCTTCCGGCCCGCTGTGACCGCGGGTGCGTGACCGGGCAGCACCGCCAACGCCGACAGAGCCCCCCGGGGAGACCATCAGAGCTCCCCGGGGCTGCGCAGGGCCACCAGAGCCGACAAGGGACCACCCATGGCTGACAGCTCGAAGTCCATCTACTCGCCAGACGTGCTGCTGGGAAAACGGGTTCTCATCACCGGCGGTGGGACCGGCCTCGGCCGGGGGGTGGCGGCCCACCTGGTGCAGCACGGCGCCGAGGTCCATCTGTGGGGGCGCCGGCAGGCCGTCCTGGAGGATGCCGCCGCGCAGGCGTCGGCCTCCCGGCCGGGCAGCGTCCACGTGCAGACGGTCGACGTGCGCAAGGCGGATTTCGTCGACGCGGCCATCGACGGGATCTGGTCCCAGTACGGGCCGTTGACCAGCGTCGTCAACAACGCCGCGGCGAACTTCATCGCGCCGACCGCCAGCCTGAGCGCACGCGCCTTCGAGGCCGTCAGCTCGACCGTGATGAACGGCTCCTTCAACACCACCCACGCCGCCGGCCGCCGCTGGATCGCCGAGGGGCTGCCAGGGGCGGTGCTGTCCATGCTCACCACCTGGATCTGGACCGGCTCCGCGTTCGTGGTCCCCTCCGCGATGGGCAAGGCCGCCGTGCACGCCATGACCATGTCGCTGGCGGTCGAGTGGGCCCGCTACGGCATCCGCCTCAACGCCCTCGCGCCCGGGCCCATCCCGACGGACTACGCCTGGGAGATGCTCAACCCCACCGACAGGAGCTCGGTCGGGGCGACCCAGGCCGACCAGATCCCGATGCGCCGCGTGGGCACCGTCGAGGAGCTGGCGAACCTCGTGATATTCCTCCTGTCGGACGCCTGCGACTACCTCACCGGCGAGACGATCGCGATGGACGGGGGGCAGAAACTGGCCGGCCCGGGGACGTTCGCGGGCCTGACCACCCTGAGCGACCAGGACTGGTCCGAAATCCGCGAGCGCAGCCAGCTGGCGAGCGCGCAGAGCAAGGCCCAGCGCGACGTCTGACGGTATCCCCTCCGCTCCGCCCATTTCTTCGGGGCACCGTCCCCCCACATAAACGGTACTTTCCCCAGAAACCGGAGGAACGCCCCCGGACGGCGATTATCCGGGGGCGTTCCGCTGTCTTTCCGGGTTCTCGTCGCTGCTTTCCCGTTTCTACTCCCCTGTTTTTCGGGCAGCCGGGGGACAGCCCGGCCGGGACAGCTGCCGGCGCCTGGCCCGGCCTGCTGTCCCCCGGCCCGCGTCCCCTACCTGCCGGTGAACCGTGGCGGCCGGCGTGCCTTGAACGCCGTCAGGGCCTCGGTCATGTCCTCACCGCGCGTCAGCAGCGCCTGGCCGCGGTTCTCCAGCTCGAGCGCCGCCGCGAAGGAGGCGTTCTCCTGGTTGTGCTGCAGCGCGCGCTTGGACATGCGGATACCGGCGGGCGAGTTGCCGGCGATCTGTTTCGCCACCGTGAACGCCTCCTCAAGCAGCGTCTCCGACGGCACGAGCCGGTTCGCCAGCCCGATGCGGACCGCCTCCTCGGCCTCGACGGTACGCACCGTGTAGGCGATCTCGGCCGCCCGCCCGGGCCCGACCAGCCGGGTGAGCTGCCACGAGGTGCCCAGGTCCCCGATGGACAGCCCGAGCCGGACGAACGGGGCGTTGAACTTGGCGGTCGGCGCGACCAGGCGGATGTCCGCGGCGAGCGCGAGCGCCAGCCCGCCCCCCGAGGCCGCCCCGTGGATGGCCGCGACCACGGGGAAGGGAAGGGCACGGATCGCCGCGAAACCCCCGGCCGCGATCTCCTGGAAACGCAGGAACTCACGCACGCCCATGGTGGCGATGACGCCGATCTCGTCGAGGTCGAAGCCCGCGCAGAACGCGCGGCCGCCCGCCCCGGTGAGGATCAGCGCCCTGGCGTCGGTGTCCCGCAGGGCGTGGGCGACGGTGTTGAACTCCTCGAACATCTTGACCGTCAGCGAGTTCATCCGGTGGGGACGGTTGACCGTCAGCAGCACGCTGCCGCCCGCCAGGGGCTCGAGCGTCAGCGTCTCCAACTTCGGTGGCTCGAACTGGAGCATGAAACCGCCTTCCCCACTGTTGGTCCGATCTCTCGTCACCGGCCGGGCAACGGCCAGCCCGGGAACAGGAGCGCCGGTGTGCTCCTGCGCGTCGGCGTACTCCCGTCCGAGGGCGTCGAGGGCCGCCGGGAAGCCGATCTCCTCGTCCCTGGTGAGCACCACCTGGCCACGGTTCTCCAGCTCCAGGGCGGCCGGGTACGAGGACACCTCCATGTTGGCCTGCAGCGACCGTTTGGACAGCTGGATGGCGCCAGCCGGGCTGGCGCGGATGACCTCGGCCATGGCGACGGCCTCGGCCAGCAGGGCCTGCGCCGGGACGATCCTGTTGACCAGGCCGATCCGCTCGGCCTCCTGCGCCTCGACGAAACGCCCGGTATAGGCGATGTCGGCGCTGAGCGCGGGCCCGACGATGCGCGGCAGCAGCCAGGAGGCGCCCATGTCCCCGGCGGACAGGCCGATGCGTACGAAGGCGGCGTTGAACCTCACCGACGGCGTGGCCAGCCGGATGTCGGCGACGAGCGCGAGCGACATCCCGCCGCCCGCGGCGGTGCCGTTGAGCGCCGCGATCACCGGGATCCGGACCGACCGGAGCGTCGCCAGCGCGCGGGCGGCGCGCTCCTGGCGTACGAGCATGCCCATGGGCGACAGGCTCGACAGCTCCTCGGCGTCGTCGAGGTCGTAGCCGGCGCAGAAGGCCCGGTCCCCCGCGCCCGTGAGGATCAGGACGCGCGCGTCGAGGTCGCCGTCCACCGCCAGGGCCAGGTCCTCGAGCTCCTCGAACATGCGCACCGTCATCGCGTTCAGCCGCTCCGGGCGGTTCAGCGTCGCGACGATGATGCCGTCCGAGGGGCGTTCGACCAGGATGGTCTCGAACGCGGCCTCCTCGATGCTCCCCACAGTTCTTCCCCTCAGCTGTTCGTGTGCATCCCGCCACGTGATAAGCGCTGGAGCTGGTCGACGGTGGCGGTGGCGGTGGCGGTGGCGGTGTCCGGTGTCCGCGGGGCCGGGCCGGCCGGCGGCCCGAAGGTCCCCGTCCGGTACGGCTGAAGATTGTTCTCCCGCCAGAGGTCGGCGATGAAGGTATGTGACACCACGACTCCCTCACAGCGCTGCAGGTACCGCGCCATCGCACGGCTCGACCAGCGCCGCAGCCCGGTCTCCGCGGGCGGCGACTGCCGGGCCAGTGCGAGAATCCTTGCCCGCACCCGTCCGTCATGAACCGGCGGCGGCGCGGGCCGCGGCGCGTCGTAGAGCCCCTCGATCCCGAATCTGGCGAAACGGGCCGGCCACAGATACACGGTGGGCGGCGACACTCGCAGCAGAGCGGCTATCGCGCGGGCCGGCATGCCTTCATCCCACCACAGCACCATCCGCGCCCGGTCGGCAACCGCCCGTTCCTCGACCGGACCGCGGACCAGCATAATCAGATCTGATCTCTGTTCGTCGGTCAGCGTATAACGGTTCACTGCCATGGAAAAATCCCGCCAAACTCCGAGAAGTACATCCATCCACCGCTGTTCACGGATACCGGGCCGCCCCGGCGGGGGCCCGGCCGGCCGACCGGGCCGGGGTGTCAGACGAATTTCGGCGGACGCTTCTCCAGGAAAGCCGCCAGCCCCTCTTTCGCCTCGCCCGACTCGAACAGCTCCTGTTCCTGGGCGACCTCGTAGGCGAAGCCCGCCGGCAACGTCAGGTCGAACGCGGCGTCGACCGTGCGGACCACGGCGTGCAGGGCGGGCTGCGACAGCCGGCGCAGCTCGGCGGCGAGCCTGAGCGCCTCCTGCTCGGCCTGCCCCTGCTCGACGAGCCGGTCGACCAGGCCGATCGCGTGGGCCTCCGGCGCGGGCACCTGCCTGGCCGTCAGCATGATGTCGAGGGCCCGGCCACGGCCGACGAGCCGCGGCAGCCGCTGGGTGCCGCCCGCGCCGGGGATCAGGCCGAGCCTGGCCTCGGGCAGGCCGAGGCGCGCCCCGGCCCCGGCGACCCGCAGCGTGCACGCCATCGCGAGCTCAAGCCCGCCGCCGAGGGCCAGCCCGTCAATGGCCGCGATCGTGATGCGGTCCGGCGCGGCGAGCCGGTCGAGCACGCCGCGCAGCTCGTCACCATAGGCCAGGAAGGACTCGGCGTCCACCGCGGACATGTGCTTGATGTCCGCGCCGGCGGCGAAGAAACCCGGAATGGCGGACGTGACGACGGTTATGACGTTGCCCGCCGCGTCCAGTTCGTCCAGCGCGGCGGCCAGCCCCTCGATGATGGGCCTGCCGAGCGCGTTCGCGGGCGGCCGCTCCAGCGTCACACGCAGAACGCCGTCCGCCACACGATCCCATCTGACGGCCGTGCTACCAGGGTCGGGCATTGTGTCATCCTCATTCAACAGCTTGTGGATCCGCGGTGGCCACGAACACGGCCCGTGGAACGGGCGCCGGCCGCCGCCTGCCATTCCGGGTGGATATCTTTCCGGGTGGGACGTCCCCGGCCGGGCCGGCGGGCCGGCGGGCCGGTCAGGCCATGGTGAGCCCGCCGCTGACCGACAGCGTCTGGCCGGTGATGTAGCCGGCCTCGTCGGAGGCGAAGAACGCGACGGCCGCCGCCACGTCGCTCGGCTGCGCCAGGCGGCGCAGGGGCACCGACCGGGTCATCCCGGCGATGACCTTCTCGGCGTCCTGGCCGGCGTTGTCGGCGAACTTGCGCAGGGCGGGCGTGTCGGTGGGGCCAGGGCAGACGGTGTTCGCGGTGACGCCCTTGGTGGCCACCTCGCGGGCGAGCGTCTTGGTGAAGGCGATGATGCCGCCCTTGGCGCCGGAGTACACCGCCTCGAGCGAGGAGCCGACCCGGCCCGCGTCGGAGCCGATGTTGATGACGCGCCCCCAGCCCCGCTCCAGCATGCCGGGCACCACGGTCCTGGTGACCCGCAGCGC
>NZ_CEVIVD010000001.1:4700-28055 GCF_982290655.1 Protofrankia sp. CiP1_Cm_nod3 | reverse complement strand
TCAGGCGGCGCTGGACGGCCAGTTGACCGGCCCGGCGATGATCGAGTGGCTGGTGAGGGTGCGGCCGAGCACCGACTGCGCCTCGCGGGCCGCCTCGATGATCGCGGGCAGCGACAGGCCGGTGGCCACGCCCATCTCGTGGAACATGCTCACCAGGTCCTCGGTGGCGATGTTGCCGGTCGACCCGGCCGGGACGGGGCAGCCGCCGAGCTCGCCGAAGCTCGACTCGAAGCTGGCGCAGCCGGCTTCCAGCGCGGCGAACGCGTTGGCCAGCCCCTGCCCCCGCGTGTTGTGGAAGTGGGCGGTGACCTCGGTCCCGGGCAGCCGCTCGAGCGCCGCGGTGAAGAACTCGCCGGCGTACGCGGGGTTGGCCATCCCGGTGGTGTCACCGAAGCCGATCTCGGTCGCCCCCGCCTCGGCGAACCGCTCCGCGAGGTCCAGCACCCGCTTCAGCTCGATCCTGCCCTCGTACGGGCAGCCGAAGGAGGTCGCGATGACGGCGGCGCACTTCAGCCCCTCCGCCCGGATCCGGCCGACCATGACGTCGTTGTCGGCCATCGTCTCGTCGACGGTGCGGTTGACGTTCTTCTTGTTGTGCGTCTCCGACGCGGACACGAAGACCGCGACCTCGTGGAAGAGGTGGCGCACCTTCAGCGCGTTGTCCAGCCCCCTGCTGTTCGGGACGAGGACCATGAGCGACACGTCGTCGGGCACGTCGATGCTCTCCAGCACCTGCACGCCGTCGGCAAGCTGCGGGATCACGTCCGGGCGGACGAAGCTGGCCACCTCGATCCGTTTGAAACCGGCCCGGCCCAGGGCGTTGATGAGCCGGACCTTGTTGTCGGTGGCGATGCGTTCCGGTTCGTTCTGGAAACCGTCCCGTGGGCCGACCTCCCGGATGTGCACATGGTCGGGGCGGTGCGTGCTCATTGTTCGGGCTCCTCTCCGTTCTGTGCGGCCCGCTTCGCCGCGGGCCTTACCCGGCTGCTTCAGGACTTCTCCAGGGCGGCCCGCTCGAGGGCTTCCTGATGCTCCGGCGCGGCGATGGCGATCAGGCGCCGGGCTCGTTCCGCGAGGCCACAGCCGCGCAGGTGCGCGGCGCCGTACTCCGTCACGACCACGTCCACGTCCGACCGGGAGGTCGTCACCACGCCCGCCTGAAGAGCCGGCCTGATCGTGGACCGATCCCCGGAGCGCGCGCGCAGCGCGATGATGGAACGGGTCCCGGTCAGTGCCGCCGCCCGCGAGAAGTCGACCTGGCCGCCGACCGCCCCGATCAGGACGCCGCGGCGTACCTCGGCTCCGACCTGCCCGGTCAGGTCGACCTCGATGGCCGAGTTGACCGACACCAGCGAACGCAGCTGGGCCAGCGTCGCCGGGGCGTGCGTGTAGCTGGCGGGGCGGAACTCGACCGGCAGGCTGGCCAGCCGCTCGTACAGCTCGGTGCTGCCGAGCGCCGCGCCGGTGACGATGACACCCCGGTCGATCTCCTTGCGCGCCCCGGTCAGCACGCCCTTGTCGACCAGGCGCAGGATGCCATCGGAGATCATCCCGGAGTGGAAGCCGAGGTCCCGGTGGCCGACAAGGCCATCGAGGACCGCGGACGGGAGCGGGCCGACACCCATCTGGAGGGTGTTCCCGTCCTCGACGAGCTGCGCGACGTTGCGCGCGATGGCCTGGTCCGTGCTGTCCGGCGGGCGTTCGGGCGCCTGCCGCAGCGGACGGTCGGTCTCCACCACGGCCGCGAACCGGCGCAGCGGGATGCGTGGCGTGCCGACGGTCGCCGGCATCCGCTGGTTGATCTCGGCGATCAGCACGGGGGTGTGCGCCACGGCGTCGGCGGCGTAGTCCACGCCGATGCCGAGCGAGCAGGTGCCGTCGGCGTCCGGCGGCGAGACCTGGACGAAGCCGACATCGCGGGGCAGATGCCCCTCGGCGAACATCCGCGGCAGGGCGGAGTAGTGGCACGGCAGCACGTCGAGGCGCCCGGCGCGGCTGAGCACCCGTAACTCGCCCAGACCGCCGTAGGAGACCAGGCGCAGCGCCTCGGGCAGCTCCCGGGTGAGCCGCTCGTCCCAGCTCAGCCCGCAGAAGGCGCGCCGCGGGCCGAGCCGGCCGATCTGGTCGAGCAGCGCGTGCACCAGCGGCTGCGGCTCGGCGCTCGCCTGGCCCCACCAGACGCCGGCACCCGGCGCCAGGTACCTCGTGAGATCGATCATCCGTCGAGCCGCTGCACCAGGGTGGCGGTGCCGAGCCCGCCGCCGCAGCACATCGTGATCAGGCCGAGCTCGGCGTCGCGCCGCTGCAGTTCGGCGAGGATCGTGGCGGTCAGGCGCGAGCCGGTGGCGCCGACGGGATGCCCGAGCGCGATGGCCCCGCCGTTGACGTTGACCCGGTCCATGTCGGGCTTGAGCTCGCGTTCCCAGGCGAGCACCACGGAGCTGAACGCCTCGTTGATCTCGATCAGGTCGATGTCGTCGATCGTGAGCCCGTTGCGCTCGAGCAGCTTGCGCGTGGCGGGGATGGGGCCGGTCAGCATGATGACCGGGTCGACCCCGACCGTGGTCTGGTCGAGGACGCGGGCCCGGACCTTCAGGCCGTGACGCTGCGCGGCCGGGCGGGAGGCGAGCAGCACGGCGGCGGCGCCGTCGGAGATCGGTGACGAGCTGCCGGCCGTGATGCGCCCGTCCTCCGGGCGGAAGGAGGGCTTCAGGCCGGCCAGCGTCTCCAGGTTGGTGCCCGGCCGGATGCTCTGGTCGCTGCTACGGGTCTCCCCCGCCAGTTCCAGGGGCACCATCTCGGCGGCGAAGCGGCCCTCGTCGACCGCCGCGACGGCCAGCTGGTGCGAGCGCACCGCGAACTCGTCCATCTCCGTGCGGCTGATCTGCCAGCGGTCCGCGATCAGCTCGGCGCTCTCGCCCTGGTGGACGAAGGAGTACCGGTCGCGCAGCTGAAGCGGCCACGGGTCGCCGTAGAGCTCGGAGATCCTGCCCGGCGAGTTGATGGGGACGTGCCCCATGTGCTCGACGCCGCCGGCGATGACCACGTCGTGCGTGCCGGAGCCGATCAGCGCGGCCGCCATGGCGAGCGCGGTCTGCGCCGACCCGCAGCGCCGGTCGAGGGTGACGGCGGGCACCTCCGGCGGGTAGCCGGCCTGCAGCCAGGCGTTGCGCCCTATGTTGCGCGACTGCTCGCCGAAGGGCGCCGTACAGCCGATGACGAGGTCCTCGACCACGTCGGGAGCGATACCGCTACGGGCGATCAGCTCGGTGTAACAGGCGGCGAGAATCGCGTTGGGGTGGGTGTCGCGGTACCAGCCCCGCTCCGGGTGCGACCTGCCGATGGGTGTGCGGACGGCCTCCGCTATCAGCACCTCGCGGCCGGTGCGCAGGAAGGGGCTCGTGGTCGTCCTGGTCATCACATCACCGTTCCACCGTCGACGGGCAGCACCTGGCCCGTGATGTACGCGGCCGCGTCGGAGGCGAAGAACACGAAACTGCCGGCGATCTCCGCCGGCTGCGCCCAGCGGCCGAGCGGGATTCTCGCCAGCGTCTTGCTCGCCAGCTTCTCGTTGCTGCGGATGTTCTGCGTCATGGGTGTGGCCGCCAGCGGGGCCAGCGCGTTGACCGTGACGTTGCGCCGCGCGAGCTCCTTGGCCAGCGACTTCGTCAGGCCGATGATGCCGGCCTTCGCCGCCCCGTAGTTGGCCTGCCCGATCGTGCCCTGCAGCCCCGCGGCCGAGGTCACGTTGATGATGCGCCCGCTGCCGTCCTCGGGCAGGTACGGCAGGGCGGCCTGGCTGCACACGAAGCTGCCGACCAGGTGGATGTCGATGATCCGGCGGAACGCCTCCTGGGTGAGGTCGGGGAACATCGCCGGTGCGATCGCGCCGGCGTTGTTGACCAGGATGTGCAGGGTGCCGCCGGCGAGCGCCGCCGCGCGCCGGGCGGCCTCGGCGGCGGCCGTGCCGTCGCGGACGTCGAGGGCGAAGGAGTCCGTCGTGCCCCCGGTGGCGCGGATGCGTTCCGCCACCGACTTCGCCGCCTGTTCGTCGATGTCGGAGACGAGGACCGCGGCACCCGCGGCCGCGAACGCCTCCGCGACCGCCGCCCCGATCCCGCTGCCCGCCCCCGTCACCAGTGCCGAGCGGCCGTGCAAACCGAACATCAGTAGCTCCTGGGCAGACCGAGAACGTGTGGGCCGAGATAGTTCAGGACCATTTCCTGGCTGATCGGGGCGATCCGCAGCAGCCGCGCCTCCCGGAAGTAGCGCGCGACGGGGTACTCCTCGGAGTAGCCCATGCCGCCGTGCGTCTGCAGCGCCCGGTCGGCCGCCTGGAAACCGGCGTCGGCGCACAGGTACTTGGCGGTGTTCGCCTCCCGGGCGCAGGGCTTGCCCTGGTCGTAGAGCCAGGTCGCCTTGCGCAGCACCAGTTCGGCCGCGTCGAGGTGGGCCAGCGAGTCGGCCAGCGGGAACTGCAGGCCCTGGTTCTTGCCGATGGGACGGCCGAACACCTCGCGCTCGTTGCCGTAGCGGACGGCCTGCCGCAGCGCGGCGCGGCCCAGCCCGAGCGCCTCGGCGGCTATCAGCATCCGCTCCGGGTTCAGCCCGTCCAGCAGGTAGCGGAACCCCGCGCCCTCCTCGCCGACCCGGTCCTCCACCGGAACGCGCAGGTCGTCGATGAAGAGCTCGTTCGAGCTGACCGCGTTGCGCCCCATCTTCCTGATCGGCCGGATGTCGACCGCGTTGCGGTCGAGGCTGGTCAGGAAGAGGGTCATGCCGTCGGTCTTCTTCTGCACGTCCTCGTACCTGGTCGTCCGGGTGAGCAGGAGGACCTTCTCGGACTCCAGCGCCTTGGAGATCCACACCTTGCGCCCGTTGACCACGTAGTGGTCGCCGTCCCGGCGGGCGAACGTGGTGATGCGCGTGGTGTCGAGCCCCGCGCCCGGCTCGGTGACCCCGAAGCACACGTGCAGGTCACCGTTGACGATGCGGGGCAGGTTGCGCTGCTTGAGCTCGTCCGAGCCGTGGACGATGACCGGGTGCATCCCGAAGATCGACAGGTGCATCGAGCTCGCGGCGTTCATGCCGCCGCCGGCTGCCGACACCTCCTCAAGCAGGATCGACGCCTCGGTGATGCCGAGGCCGTGACCGCCGTACTCCTCGGGCGTGGTGATCCCTAACCAGCCGCCCTTGGCGAACGCGTCGTAGAACTCGGTCGGGAACTCGTGTGCGGAGTCCTTCTCCAACCAGTACTGGTCGTCAAACTTGCTCGCGAGCTCGGCGACGGCTTTGCGGATCGTCGCCTGGTCCTCTGTCAGGTCGAAGTCCACGGCAGGCCTCCTGTTCGGCCAGGCACGACAGATTTTGGATTGATTGTATCAAAGGACAGACCAAAAAGTTGTATCAGGCGACGGGCAGCAGCGGCAGCGCCGCGGCCAGCCGCTCGTTCCACACGCCCGGCGCGCCGAAGAGCCGTTTGTTCAGCTTCGCCCGCTTGTAGGCGAGCTGCAGCTCGTGCTCCCAGGTGTAGCCGATGGCGCCGTGCATGGTCAGCGCGCTGTCGGCCGCCTGCTCACCGGCGGCCGTGACCTGCGCCTTCGCGGTCGCCGCGTGCAGCGCCGCGTCCTCGTGCCCCTGGTCCACGGACACCGCGGCGAAGTAGACGACGGAGCGGGCGGCCTCGACCGCGACCAGGATGGAGGCGGCCGCGTGCTTCACCGCCTGGAACGAGCCGATCGGGACCCCGAACTGCCGCCGCTGCTTGCTGTACTCCACCGCGAGACGCAGCATGCGCTCCGCGGCCCCGAGGCTGTCGGCGGCGACGAGAACGGCCGCCCGCAGCGCGGCCTGGGCGAGCACCCGCTCGGCGTCGGCGCCCAGCCGCCGGGCGGGGACGTCGGCGAGATCCACGTCCGCCACCGAGCGGCTGCGGTCCAGCAGTTCACGGGCCCTGATCCCCACCCCCTCGGTGCCGGCGTCGACCAGAAACAACGCCCGCCCCGCGGCCGTGCCCGCCGGGACGATCAGCTGCCGGGCGCGGTCCGCGCCGAGCACCGACCGCACGGTGCCGCGCAGGACCCCGCCGTCCCCACCGTCCCCGCCGTCCAGGCCGGCCCGGCCGGCCCCCACCTCGACGACCGGGCCGGGCTCGTCCGGCGGCCTGTCGGCGTCCACGGCAAGAGCCGCGAAGCTGCCGTCGGTGAGCACCGCGGCGGCCCGCTCCGGCAGGACGGTCAGCGCCTCGACGGCGAGCACCGACGCCGTCCACGCGCTGGACGGTGCGCTGTGCCGCCCCAGCCGCTCGGCCGTGAGCGCGAGCTCCAGCAGGCCACCGCCCTGGCCGCCGTACTCCTGCGCGAACCCCACGGCCAGCCAGCCGTCCGAGACGAGAAGCCCCTCGAACGTGGCGGCGTCACCGGCGCCGAGCCAGCCGTGCACGGTATCGGCGGGGGCGAAACGGTCCAGCCACTCGCCCAACGAGTCCCGGAACATCTCCTGCTCGTCGGCCAGATCCCACCGCATGCCCGCTCCTGTAATGCTCGTCCATGACTGCCCTGTGCACGATGTTCGGATGGTAACTTAGGTCTGACCAATAGACCATCGATAGAGAGAATCACATGGCCGACGCGTTGAAGAAGGATCGATCGGCGATCCGGCTCGCTCCCATGGAGGTCCCCAAGGCATCGGACGTGCTGGCGAACGAGCTTCGCGAGCGCATCCTCACCGGCGAGTTCACCGAGGACACACCGCTTCCACCAGAGCGTGAGCTGGTCACGCAGACCCGGATGAGCCGTTCAACCGTCCGGGAGGCCCTGCGCATCCTTGAGGTTCAGGGCCTGGTCCGGATCAAGGCCGGTCGGGCCGGTGGCGCCTTTGTCCAGCGGCCGAGCAAGGACGCGGTCGAGACCTCGGTGAGCCTGGTGATCAGAGGCCAGCAGATCCGGCTGGCCGCGCTGCTGGAGACCCGCGAGGCCATCGAGCCGTTCTGCGCCCAGCTCGCCGCCCGGTACCGCACGGAGGACGACCTGAAGGTGCTCGATGCCGCCAACGAGGCCATCGCCGACACCGGCAGCACGCTGGCGGCGTTCCTGCAGGCCAACGTCGACTGGCACGTGGGCGTGGCCACCGCCAGCCACAACGAGTTGCTGATCGGCCTCATGACCGCCCTGTCGCGGGCGATCTACACGGCCACCGAGAACGAGCGGTTCATCAACGACGAGGTACGACGGCTGGCGGCGAAGGCGCACGTGTCCATCACCAGGGCCATTCGCGCGCGGGACCCCGAGGCCGCGGTACGCCGGATGAACCGTCACGTCCACTCCTACGCCCAGGCGGTCCTCGAGGTCGAGGAACGCACCGAGATATCGGTTCCCAACAACGGGGCGTGACAGGCTCTCGTCAGCCTGCCACGGCCCCGTCGTCACACACCGGTCCATACCGGGCTCAGGCGTCCAGCCCGACCGCCGCGCGGATCTCCTCCACCGCGTCCGGGTTCTCCGCGCCGGAGAGGTCCCCGGGATCCCGGCCCAGGGCCGCCGCCCGCACCGCGCGCCGCAGTATCTTCGCCGACCGCGTCTTGGGCAGTTGCGACACCCGCCGGACCAGCCCCGGGGCGAAGGGCTTGCCGAGCTCGGCCGCGACCATCTCCCGCAGCTGCGCCGAGACGTCCTCGGTCGCGTCCGGACGGGGGACCCAGAACGCCCAGACGGCCTCGCCCTTCTTCGGGTCCGGGACGCCGACCGCCGCCGCCTCGGCCACCGCCGGATGGGTGATCATGACCGATTCGACCTCCGCCGGTGCCAGCCGCTTGCCCGCCACGTTCATGACGTCATCGGAGCGGCCCAGGATGAACCACTGCCCGTCCTTGTCGACCAGGGCGAAGTCGCCGTGGCGCCACAGGCCGGGGAAGGTCGACCAGTACGCCTCCAGATAGCGGGCCTCGTCCCGCCACACCCCGCGCGTCATCGCCGGCCACGGCTGCCGGCACACCAGCTCGCCGACCTCGCCGCGCACCGGCTGCGCCCGGTCGTCGACCACGTCGACGTCCATGCCCAGCGACGGGCCGCCCAGCGAACAGCTGCGGATGGGCTCGACCGGGTACGGCGCGAGGAAGGATCCGCCGACCTCGGTGCCGCCCGAGAAGTTGATGACCGGGACCCGCCCGCCGAAGACGTCCCTGGCCAGCCACTCGTAGGAGTCGGGGTCCCAGGGCTCGCCCGTCGAGCCGAGCACGCGCACCGACGACAGGTCGAAGCCGTCCAGCGAGATCTTCTCGCTGGAGCGCAGCGTGCGGATCAGCGTCGGCGAGACCCCGAGCATGGTGACGCGGTGGCGGTCCACCAGGTCCCACAGGCGGTTGGTGTCGGGCACGTCGGGCGAGCCCTCGTAGAGCAGCAGCGTCGCGCCGTTGGCGTGCGTCCCGAAGATCGACAACGGGCCCATGATCCAGCCCATGTCGGTCACCCAGCAGAACACGCCCCCCGGGCCGACGTCGAAGGAGTAGGCGACCTCGCTGGCCACCTTCACCAGGAAGCCGGCATGGGTGTGGACGGCGCCCTTGGGCCGGCCCGTCGTCCCGGAGGTGTACGCCAGCAGCAGGGTGTCGGTCGCCCGCAGCGCCTCGGCCTCGCCAGCGCCATCCGGGCCGGTGAGCAGGTCGCTCCACCGGACATCCCTGGTCGCGGAGATCTCCGGGGCGTCGTCGAGGTTGCCGACGACGACGACGTGCTCCACCGTCGGGCAGGACCGCAGCGCCTCGTCGAGCAGCGGTTTCATGGCCACCGCGCGGCGGCGCCGGACGGTGCCGTCGGCGACGATGACCGCCTTGGCGTCGGCGTCCTGGATACGGGAGGCGATGGCCGAGGGCGCGAACCCGGAGAACAGCGGCACCAGGACCGCGCCGATGCGGGCGGCCGCGTAGGAGGCGACGACGGCCTCGGGGATCATCGGCAGGAACAGGGCGACCGCGTCGCCCCTGCCGATCCCGAGCCGGCGCAGGCCGGCACTGACCCGCTCCACCTGCCGGGTGAGCTCACGGTAGGTCACCGTCGTGGTCGTGCCGTCCTCGGCCGCGTGGATGACGGCCGGCCGGTTCGCGACCTGCTCGTCGCCGTCCCAGCGCCCCAGGCAGGCGTCGACGATGTTGAGCTCGCCGCCCACGAACCAGTCGGGATGCTCGATGCCCGCGGAGAGGTCGACCACCCGCGAGTACGGCGTGCGGAAGGGCAGGCCCAGGTCCTTGACCACGGCGTCCCAGTACCAGCCGATGTCGCGCACCGAGCGCTCGCGCAGCTCGGCCAGTGACGACAGGCCGTGTGCCCGCACCAGCCGGGTGACGTTGGCGTTCTCGATGTACTCGGAGGTGGGGGTCCAGGTGTACCCGGTCCCGGTGTGCTCGGTCCCAGTGTGCTCGGTCACGGTCAGCTCCGGGGCATGTTGAGGATACGCTCGGCGACGATGTTGCGTTGGATGAAGGTGGATCCGCCGGCGATCGCGGTGCCGCGGGCCTGGTAGGCCAGCCGGAGCCAGCGCGTGCTGTCCAGTTCCTTGTCGTCCGGGGAGAACTGGCCGCCCAGCGGCTCCAGGGAGAGCCGGAAGTCCGCCAGGTCCTCGACGAGCGGGCAGAAGTAGAGCTTGCCGATCGAGGTGACCGGCCCGGGCGGGCCGTCGGCGGCGGCGAGCGTGACCACCCGCTGGCCGATGAGATAGTGGATCAGGGCGCGCCCGTAGAGGTCGGCGACCTTCTGGCGGACCGCCGGGTCCGCCCCCAGCGGGCGCCCGTCGTCGCCGGTGCGCTGGCTGATGTCGGTGATGATGTCGTCGACGGCGCGCTTGGTGTTCACCCGGCCGGTGGCGATGGCGACCCGCTCGTAGGACAGCGTGGCCATCGCGACCCGCCAGCCGCCGTCCACCTCGCCGACGACCCGGTCGTCCGGGACGAAGACGTCGTCGAGGAAGACCTCGTTGAACTCGGCCTCACCCAGCATGTGCGCGAGCGGGCGGATGGTGACGCCGTCGGCGTCCATCGGCAGCAGGAAGTAGGTGATGCCCTTGTGGCGCGGCCCGCCGCCGGTGCGCGCGAGCAGGATGCCGTTGGCGGCGAGGTGCGCCCGGCTGGTCCAGATCTTCTGGCCCTGCAGCCGCCAGCCGCCGTCAGCCCTGGTCGCCCTGGTCCGCAACGACGCCAGGTCCGAGCCGGCCTCCGGCTCGGAGAAGAGCTGGCACCAGATCTCCTCGCCGGTGAGGATCGGCCGCAGGAAGCGTTCCTTCTGCTCGTCCGTGCCGAACTCGATGATCGTCGGGCCGGCGAGATCCTCACCGATGATGTTCAGCCGTTCGGGGACGCCGGCGCGGTCGGCCTCCTCGGTGAAGATCGCGCGTATTTTCGCGTCGGCGCCACCGCCGCCGTACTCCTTCGGCCACGACAGCCCGGCATAACCGGCGTCGAACAGCAGACGTTGCCACTGCTGCCAGAACGGAAGCTTCTCGACCAGATCGGCCGGCTCCGGCCAGGGAAGGCGCGGAAGTGCCGTCGCCAGCCATTCCCGGACCTCGGTGCGGAAGTGTCGTTCCCCTGGCGAGTCCGCAAGATCCATGCTTGCACCCCTCATCCGCGATTGATGCGATGGTACTATAGGTCAGACCGAAAAGGGGTTTTCACGATGACCACTCGTACGATGACTGCTCGTACGATGACCACTCGTACGATGACCACTCGTACGATGACTGCTCGCGCGGCCGCCACCCGCACGGTGGCGGCTTTCACGGCGGCGGGGAACAACGGGTGAGCGACGGGAAACTCGTCGGCACGGTCGTGGACGAGGTCGCCTTCGACGTCGAGCGCGGCAAGATCTGGGAGTTCGCCCGGGCGACGTTCACCACGGACCCCGTGCACACGGACGCGGACGCCGCGCGCGCCGCGGGTTTCGACGATCTGCTGGCCACCCCGACCCATGTCGTCGCCGTCGGGCACTGGCGTGACCAGCGCGCCTTCGTCGACCGGCTCGGCCTGGCCCTCGAGCGCGTGGTCGTGGGCTCGGTGCGCTGGCAGTACCTGCGCCCGCTGCGGGCCGGGGACTCGCTGCGCGCCGTGCGCCGCGTCGTCGGTGACGAACGCCGTGCCGGGAAACGCGGCGGCTCCATGCGCGTCGTGACCCTGGAGACCGAGTATGTCGACGCCACGGGAACACCGGTCGTCCGGCAGCGGGACGTGCTCATCGAGCGAGGAAAAAGCGCATGAGTCAACCCATCCGGGCCAGGCGGCCCGTTCGGGCCGCGGTCGGGGACACCCATCCGGCCCGGGAGATCGGGCCGCTCACGCAGACCGACATCGTGCGTTTCGCCGGCGCCGGCGGCGATTTCAACCCGCTGCACCACGACCCCGAGTTCGTGCGCTCAAGCGGCTTTCCCGGTGTCATCTCGATGGGGCAGCTACAGGCCGGGATACTGGCCGGCTGGCTGTCGGACTGGCTCGGCGTGGAACACCTGCGGGAATTCGAGGTGCGCTTCGTCGCCCCGGTTTTCCTGGGTGACGTCCTGCGCCTGTCCGGCGAAATCGTCGGCATCGTCGCGATCGACGGGCCGGGCCCCGGCCCGGCCGACGGGCCGGACGCGGAGTCGGCCGTCGCGCCGGCCGCCGAGTCGGTCGCCGAGATCGCCCTGTCGGTGCGCCGGGGTGACGACACGGTGGTACGGGCCAGCGCGAAGGCCGTCGTCGCCTCGTCCTGAGGTCGCCTCGACCCGGCACCGCGCCGGCCCACCCACGCCGGCGGCCACCACCGGTGGCCGCCGCGCCGGCACCGGGGCGTCTCCCGCGGGTCTCCGCTCGGCTTTGAGCCGGACCCGCGGGAGGCACCCCGGCTCACACCCCGAGCTTCTCGGCCTTGAGCTTCTCGGCGATGTCGGTGCGCAGGACGTGCTTCTGGACCTTGCCCGTCGCGGTCATCGGCAGCTGTGGAACGGTCTCCAGGCGCTCGGGCACCTTCTGGATGGCCAGCCCCCGCTCGAGCAGATAGGTCCGTACGTCCTCGAGCGTCAGCGGCTCGTGCCCCGCGGCGAGCACGAGGTAGCCGCACAGCCGCTCCCCCAGCCGCTCGTCCGGCATCCCGACGACCGCGACGTCGCTGATGGCCGGGTGGGCGGTGAGCAGGTCCTCGACCTGGCGGACGCTGATGTTCATGCCACCGCGGATGACGATGTCCTTCAGCCGGCCGGTCACCCGGACATAGCCGTCGGCGTCCATGACCCCGAGGTCGCCGGAGCGCGAGTAGCCGTCCGGGGTGAACAGGGCGGCGGTCTCCTGGGGGTTGTTGATGTACCCGAGCATGTGGCTGGGCCCGCGGAAGGCGATGTCGCCCTCCTGGCCGCGCGGCACCTCGTGGCCCGTCTCGTCGACGATCCTGACCGAGGTGCCGGGCAGCGCCGACCCGTCGGAGGTGACCGAACGGGCCGGGTCGTCGTCCGCCGTGCACATGGTGCTCACGGCGTTCTCGGTACGGCCGTAGAGGCTCAGTATCTGGCAGTTCGGCAGCAGGTCACGGGCCTGTTCCACGAAGGGGCCCGGTATGGGTGCGCCCGCGCAGACCCAGATCCGCAGGCTGGCGGGATCGTGCTGGTCGGGGTCGTAGACGTCGATGAGCATCTGCAGGAACGTCGTCGCGGTCACCGCGACCGTACAGCCGAACTCGCCGATCTGCCGCAGCCCCGCGCGGGGCTCCCACACGTCCATCAGATGGGACGCGGCACCGTAGATCAACGGTATGAGCAGGCTCGTGATGAACCCCGTCGTGTGTGTTATCGGCGACGGACCGAACTGGACGTCGGACTGGCGGTAGCCGAGGCCCCTGCCGAGCAGCCGCGAGCCGGCGGCGAAGGTGTTGAAGGTGTGCAGGCAGCCCTTGGGGCTGGACGTCGTGCCCGAGCTGTAGACGATCACGAAGGGGTCGTCGGCGCCGGCACCCGCGCCGATCTCCTCGGCCGTGGGCACCGGGCCGGAGCCCGTCAGCAGCGACTCGAAGGGGATCACCGTGTCGCGCTCGCCGGCGCCGCTCCCCCGCACTACGACGATCTTCTCCAGGGCCGGGCTGTCGACCTGGAGCTTGGTGTACATGTCGAGGTAGTCGAACTTCCTGAACTTCTCGCTGGTGATGGCCACCCGGACGCCGCCGTCGCGCAGGATGTAGCCGACCTCCTCGTTCCGGTAGATCGGCATGATCGGTATCGCGACGGCGCCGATCCGCGCCAGCGCCACCACGGCCTGCGTGAACTCCGCCCAGTTGGGGAGCTGGACGCTGACGCGGTCCCCCCTGCCGATGCCCAGGCGCCGCAGGCCGGCCGCGAGGCGTAACCCGCTGTCCCGCAGTTCCCGGTAGGTCAGGGACGTGCTGCCGTCCGTGACGAAGACCTTGTCGGGCTGCTGGGAGACCTGCGCGTCCAGGACGTCGGACAGGGTTTCCTCACGCCATACACCGGTGGCGTAGCAGGTGGCGATGTCGTCGTGCGAGTAGCGGTCCGTCACCGTCGTGAACGTCATCGTGATCTTCCTCGTCGTCAACAGCTACCGTGCCTCAAGTCACACTATTTCAGTCAACCTTAGAATGGTTAGACCAAAAAGGCAACGAGTAGGAACCGGTCGCCGACGGCGGGTCAGAACCGGACGATCATCGCATCTTCCACTCGGGAGCCCGCTTCTCCCGGAACGCCCGCACCCCCTCGACGAGGTCCTCGGTGGTGAAGGCCAGCGCGAGCTGGGCCTGCAGCACGTCCAGCGCCTCGCCGAGCGCGAGGTCCCGGGTGGCGTTGATGGCGTCCTTGCCGAGCCTGATCAGCAGCGGGGACTTCGACGCCACCTTGCGCGCCCAGGCGCCCACAGCGTCGCCGAACTCGGCGTCGGGCACCACCGCGTTCACAATGCCCAGGTCACGGGCTTCCGAAGCGCTGATGAGCTCACCGAGCAGCATCAGCTCGTTGGCCTTGAGCCGACCGACGTTGCGGTAGATGAGAGCCGAGATCATGAAGGGGAACGCACCCACGTTGATCTCCGGACAGCCGAACCGGACCGACTCCTTCGCGATCACCAGGTCGCAGGCCAGCGCCAGCCCGAACGCCCCCGCGAGCACGTCACCGTTGGCGGCGCAGATCACCGGCTTGCCCAGGGCCCCGATCAGCTTGAACAGGCGCGGGAAGCGGTCGAGCCCGGCGTACTTGGTGATCGTCGGACGGTCGTCGGCGAACGCCTTGAGGTTGCCGCCCGCGGAGAAGATCCGCTCATGCGACGAGGTGAGCACCGCGACCCGCACGCCGGTGTCGTTCCTTGCCTCCTCCAGCGCGGCGAGGAGATCGTCGAGGAGCTCGTCGCTGAGCGCGTTGCGGGTCTCCGGGTGATCCAGCGTCACGACGGCGACCCCGTGGTCGTCGACCTCGTAACGGACGAGCTTGTCTGCCATTGGCTGTTGTCCCTTCCCGGTCCGGGGTGTTCAGTCCTGCGTCAGGACGATCTTGCCGAACCCGCCGCCCCGCTCGAGGTACTGATGCGCCCGGTCGGCCTGGTCGAGCGGGAAGACCCGGTCGATGACCGGGGGCGCCACCCGCCGGGACGACAGCAGCTCCAGCAGCCCGGCGAAGTCGCGGGGACCACCCATTGTGGTACCGAGCAGGTCGAACTGCCCGAAATAGAAGTGCCGCACGTCGATGCGCGCCTCCTGCGCGCGCGACGCGCCGAGGACCACCAGCCGGCCGCCCGGCCGCAGCGCCCGGATCGACTCCTGCCAGGTGCCCACCGAGTCCAGCACGAGGTCGAAGCCCTGCCCCGCGGGTGAGAGCTCCTTCGCCGCCGATGGCCAGTCGGGCTCGGTGTAGAGCACGCCACCGCCGGCCCCGAGCCCCCGGGCAGAATCGATCTTGTCGGCCGAGGACGAGGTGACCACCACCGAGGCGCCGATGCCGGCCGCGAGGCCGACCGCCATCGTGGCGACACCGCCACCGGCGCCGAGCACCAGGGCGGACTCCCCGGCCCGCAGCCGGCCGCGGGTGAACAGCGCGCGATAGGTGGTCAGCCCCACCAGCGGCAGGGCCGCCGCCTGCGGCCAGCTGAGCCCGGCGGGCTTCGGCACCACGCACTCGACGGGCACCCGCACCAGCTCGGCGTAGGTGCCCGGCCGGTGGTCGCCGAGGATCTCCCAGGCCGCGCCCGGCGCGCTGTCGTCCTCGCCCCACCACAGCGAGGGCACGATCACCACTTCCTCGCCGGTGTCCACCTGCACGCCCGCGCCGTCCGCGCCGGGCACGTGCGGCAGCGGGGAATGGTACCTGCCCTGCCGGACCAGCACGTCGTGCCAGTTCAGGGCACTGGCCCGCAGCCGCACCGTGACCCACCCGGGCTCCGGCCGCGGGTCGGGGAAGTCGGTGAGCCGCAGGTTGCCCGCCGGGCCGAACTCGTGGAGGACAACCGCGCGCACCCTGCCTCCAGGACTCCCCGAAAAGGTCTGACCATTTTGACCCTAGTGCCGGGAGCCGCGAGGGCGCAAGCAGCCCCGCTACAGGTGGTTCTGGCCGATCGTCAGGCGCAGGTACTGGGAGATGGCCTCCGCGCGGTTCTCCGCGCCCAGCTTGCGCAGGATGCGCTTCACATGCGACTTCACGGTGCCGTTGGTGATCACGAGTTTCTCGGCGATCCGGTTGTTCGTCGCGCCCGTCGCCATCAGCGTCAGTACCTCGAGCTCGCGGCCTGTAAGAGATTCGATCTTCGACGAGCGCGCGGTGTGCAGCATCCTGGTGGGCCGGGTGGCGGCCAGCGCGGTGACGTGCTCCCGGCTGGCGAGATCGATCTCGGCGCCGGCGAGGTCGTCCAGCACCGACTCGACGGTCTGCATCGCGCTGCGCACCTGCTCGCGCTGGTCACGCAGCCGCGCCAGCAGCACGGCGCGTTCGAAGATCTGCCCGAACGCCTCGGCGAAGGCCCACAGGATGTCGCGGTCGAGGGCGGACGCCTGCTCGGCCTTGTAGTCCGCGTGCAGGAACCCGATCACCCGGCCGGTCGGCATGAGCGGCGCCGCGACATAGGAGCGCAGCTCGGAGGCGTCCAGCAGCGGACGGTAGACCCGCCGGTCGTGCGCGCCGTCGGTGACCAGCGCCGGCTCGCACCGGCGCACCATCTCGCTCTCGAGCAGCAGATGGTCGAGAGGGATCTCCGGGATGGCACTGATCCACTTCCGGAAGGTCCGCTCCACCTCCTGGTCGGTGACCGCGTAGCTCTTCCACGGCCGCCACACCGAGCCCTCGACCCGCGAGAGCATCACCCGGTCGAAACCGCAGCTGTGCACGACCGACTCGCACACGCGGTTCAGCAGCTCGTCCGGATCATGTACTTTCCGCAGCTGAGCCAGGCCGGCGTCGAGCATGTCCAGGCGCTCCAGGCGCTCGTGGACGAGAAAGTCGTGGATCTCGTAGCGGATGGTGTGCAGCCCCGCCAGCGCCGTGCTCACGTTGACGAGCGAGGCACCGTCCGGGTACTTCGCGGGCGAGACGAGCCGGTCACGGAGCAGGCCACCCATGACCGCGAGCTGCCCGTCGACACCGCTGAGGCCGTCCGCGGGCCGGGGGGCGACGTCCTGCTCCGGGCCTCCGACCAGCTGACCGGCTGTCACCAGTAGTTCACGCGCACGACGCGTCAGGTCAGGCCGCCGACGCGCCCCGACGGGAACCATCGTGTCCGCGGCGTCCCGGGGGCCTCTTCCCTTCGGTGGAGTCATCGTTGCCAGATCCAGTTCGTAAGGGCCTACCGCACCGGCCTGCGCACCGAACCGGTGAGGCGTGTGGCATGTAAGTCTAGGCCCGGCCGATCGGTTCAGGCCTGACCAGTCAGACCTGACCAGCTGGACCTGACCGGTCAGGCCTGACCGGTGGCCGCGGCCGACGAGCGTCCCGGACCGCCCGCCCTGCCCCGTCGCATCGCGGCCCGCCCGCCGGCGCCGGCGCGCCGTCGGCCCGCCCGGCTCTGCGGCCAGGGGCTCCCGGCGGTGACAGACAAGCCCACCGAAGTACATGATCGTGGGTGTCTGGCGACAGCTGGGACAGCACGCGGCGGCGATAAAAAAGAACCACCGAGGGGACCACGCTGTCGACGGTTCGCGGGACCGGCCCGCGGGCGGGGCCTCGAGCGGCGCGAAGACGCAGGTCAGGGGCGTGCGGGCAGGCCCGCGAGGCCACCCGCGCGGGCAGCCCGCGCCGGTACGGACGGGCTTTTCAGAAGGAGAAAGCCGGAAGAAGGCATCGTGAATGCCTCCGTGAACCACGACCTGCGTGCCGGGCATGGGCAGTGCCCGCCACTCGCCCGGCACTTGCTTGCTACTTGCTTGCTACTTGCTTGCTTGTAGCACCCATGCTCTTCAACCTTGCGGACGACGCCGACCAGGTGACATTGTTGTATAGCCGACCGGATGACGGCCTGCGTTCTTCCGTACAACGCGCGGCATCGCTGTGCCCGATGCCCGCCATCGTGATCGAGGAGTGAACCGGTGCGCCCAGCCGTTGCCGAAGCCGTTCCGGCCGGTCCGTACATGGTGGTGTCCCCGCTCGCGGCCCAAAGCCGGGCCTGACGAACAAGGATGTGCGCTGTGCGAAGCACCATGCAGGACTTCCCTCTGACAGTGCGTTCGATAGTGGCGCACGGCACCTCGGTCCACGGGGATCACGGCGCGCGGACCGTGCTCGAGCCCGGCCGGGTCGGCCGCGTCACGTACGCGGAGACCGGTGCACGGGCCGCCCGGCTGGCAGGCGCCCTGCGCCGGCTCGGCGTCGTCGGGGACCAGCGGGTGGCGACCTTCCAGTGGAGCAACCAGCAGCACCTTGAGGCGTACGCGGCCGTACCGGCGATGGGGGCCGTGCTGCACACGCTGAACATCCGGCTGGCCGCCGACCAGGTGGCCTACATCGCCAACCACGCCGAGGACCAGGTCATCATCGTTGACGACTCCCTGATCCCGCTGCTGGCCGGGGCCCTGCCGAAGATAGACAGCGTGCACACGGTGCTGGTGAACGGCAACGGGGACGTCGCCGCCCTGGAGGGTTCCGGTAAGCAGATTCTCCGGTACGAGGAGGTCCTTGCCGCCGAGTCCGAGGAATTCGGCTGGCCGGCCGTTGACGAACGCGACGCGGCTTCGATGTGCTACACCAGTGGCACGACGGGCAACCCCAAGGGAGTGGTTTACAGCCACCGGTCGCTGTGGTTACATTCGCAGGCCGCCTGCACCGCGCAGGGTTTCAGCATCAACGCCGACGACACGATTCTCACCATCGTGCCGATGTTCCACGCCAATGCCTGGGGCCTGCCGTATGCCGCTCTGATGAGCGGTGCCAATCTGCTGTTGCCCGGGCCCTTCCTGCAGGCCGCGACGCTGGTCAGGACCATCGACCGGGAACGCCCGACCGTGTCGGGGGCCGTTCCCACCATCTGGAACGACATCCTCAACCACCTGCGGAGCAGCCCTGGGGCCGACCTGTCCTCGTTGCGCCTGGTGCTGTGCGGCGGATCGGCGGTGCCGCGCTCGTTGATGGAGGCCTTCGACAAGGAGTTCGGCGTCCGGATCCTGCACGCCTGGGGCATGACGGAGACCTCGCCGCTGGCGGCGATCGCCCGGCCGCCGGCCGGCCTCGACGAAGAGGAGACGATGCGGTTCCGGGTCACCCAGGGCAGGCCGATCGCGGGCGTGGATCTTCGTATCGTCGACGACAACGGCGTCGAGCTGCCCGCGGACGGGAAGTCGATCGGCGAGCTCGAGGTCCGCGGGCCCTGGGTCACCGGGGGCTACTACCGCGACGACGACCCGGAGAAGTTCCACGACGGCTGGCTGCGCACGGGCGACATCGGCAGGGTCGACCCCCTGCACTACGTCACGTTGACCGACCGGACGAAGGACGTCATCAAGTCGGGCGGCGAGTGGATCTCCTCGGTCGAGCTGGAGAACACGATCATCGGCCATCCGGACGTGCTCCAGGCCGCCGTCATCGGCGTGCCCGACGAGAGGTGGCAGGAGCGCCCGCTCGCGGTCGTGGTGCTGCGGGAGGAAGCGAGCGCGAGCGCCGAGGAGCTACGGGCCTGGCTGACGGGCCGGGTCGCGAAGTGGTGGCTGCCGGAGAACTGGTCGTTCGTGGACGCCGTCCCGCTGACGGCGACCGGCAAGTACGACAAGAAGGTGCTGCGCCGTCAGCACGCGGAACAGCTTCTGACAGTGCAGACCATCTGACACCGTCAGCGTGAAGTACAGGTATACCGCGAGGTACGGGTATACCTGTGAAGTACTGATATACCGAGATGGCGGGACGGCCGGCGGGAAGCAGGGGCTCGTGAGGCGGGCCTCCCGTCCCGGGGCCAGGGGCACGCGGTGTCAGGGGTCATCCCTGGCGCCGCGGCCCGCTCCGCCCCGTTCGCCCGCTCTGTCCGTTCGCTCCCCCGCCGCCCGCGGGAGGCCGGGACGGGGCTCTGCCGCAACGGGAAGAGGCATGCGTCGCGGGCCGGCCGCGTGCAACAGCCGCGCAGCTGGCTCCACCGTGTCACGTCGCGTCGTGAGAAGCCCGGCGACGACCCGATGACCCGGCTCGCCCAGGGCGAGCGGACGATGAGACCGCGACGGCCCGTTCACGTCCAACGTGATCTTACTTTAAGCAAGAAAATCAACTCGACAAGCAACATTTATGATCTTATAAGCCGTTGATTCGGCAGGATCCGCTACGAATCGGTACTTCTGCGTACGGCGTGCACGCTACCCTCTTTGGAAAAGAAGCTCGGTCGCGTTCGCATGGGTGACCCAGTGGGCCAGTCAGCCGTATGGTTTGGCGCGTCCGTAACACGGCCGAGCGACAGAGATCGACAGAACGTGCCAAGGCCGGACTTTGACTTATGATCTGCCAGGCGGCCAGCGTTGGGCGCCTGGCAGTCGAGGAGGCTCATCGTGCCCACCGGGGATATCAGGTGCCACGGGAGAAACCGCAGACCGATGACCGGCGACCGCATACGCCAGGGGTCGATCTCCGACCGGACGGTGAGCGAGGTACTCGCCATCATCGACAAGGCCCAGACACTCCTGTGCTCCCAGCATCTGCCCGACGCCACGGAGATCAACGACTTACCCGCCGCCAGCAGCGCGCTGGAAACCGTCTGGAACGGCGTGTGCGCGGCCGCGGCCGGCGACCGCGCCACCGCCGACCAGCTGGCCGGCGCCGATGACCTGCTGCCACTGCTCATCCAGCTGAAGAACACCGACGACGACGTCCGCGAGGAACACGCCCACCACCACTCCAGCACGATCCGTAATGTTCAGAACGCTCTCGGTCGATTACACCCGTTCTCCTCGGTATCCGAACTGATCGAGGCAACCCCGGGCATCGTGTGCACGATGGGGTTCGACCGGGCGGTCATGTCACGTATCAACGAGTCGATCTGGGTACCCGAGACGGTGTACGTCGAGGGGGACAGGGAATGGGCCCAGGCCATCGCGCAGGCCGGGCAGGACCATCCACAGAGGCTCGTGCCCCCCTTGTTCGAGACGGAGATCGTACGGCGGAGACGGCCGCTCATCGTCACCAACGTCCAGGACGAGACACGGGTCCACCGGGCGATGGTCGATGCGGCCCGCGTCAGGAGCTATGTCGCGGTACCGATCACGGCCTCCTCCCACGTGATCGGCTTCCTGCACGCCGACCGCTACTTCCACGGCGACGCGCTCGCCGACTTCGACCGGGACATCCTGGCAATCTTCGCCGAAGGCCTGGGCTACGCGCTGGAGCGCGCGGTCCTTCTCGACCGCCTGGCCCAGATGCGCACCGAGATGCTGCGCTACACCGCCGGGCTGACGGCGACGATGAACGACATCGAGGAGCCGATCAGGTTCGGCTCGTACGGGATGGCCAACGGATTCACCCGGCCCGTACGCCCGCTCCACGACGACCCCTGGCCCACGGACTCCCGTCTGACCAGGCGCGAGATCGACGTGCTCAGGCTGATGGCCGCCGGCAACACCAACGCGCGCATCGCCGACCGGTTGATCATCTCCGAGGGGACCGTGAAGTCCCACGTCAAGCACATCCTGCGCAAGCTGAACGCGGCCAGCCGAACCGAAGCGGTGTCGATCTGGCTGCACGGCGAGCGGGAGGCGTCCTGAACCGCCGGGAACAGCCGCCGCGCCGGCGACAGGCGAACGACCGGCGACCGGCGACCGGCGCACCACACCTGCCCGGCAACGCACCGGAGTGTGGACGGGCCGACGCCGTCCGCAGCACCGTCGCGACCACCACGAGCCGTGATCATCCGATCAGGCCGGTGGGTGCTGCGCCCAGGCGGCCGGCAGCGTCTCTCCCATACCCGGGATCCGGGCGCGGGAGGGACGGGGCGTCACTGCCGGTGACATCGGCAGGCCGCTAAGAGCGCCGGGCACCCGCCGACGGCTCCCCCGGTTCCCGGTGACGGCCTGCCCGGCCGTCACGGTCGTGTCGCCGGGCCCGCCGCGGCGTCGACCGAGGCCCGCGGGAGGACCGGGGCGTCGCGCCCCGTCCCGAGGGAACCGCCCGGCCGGCCGGCCGCGGAACCCGCGCCCTCCTCGTGGTACTCCTCCTCGACGTTGACCGACCAGACGTCGTGGGCCGTGCCGGTGGCGATGTTCTCGGCGGTGAGCATCGCGGTGAGCATCGAATGGTCCTGGTTGTTGTACCGGAACATCCCGTTGCGGCCGACCGGGTGGACGTTGGTGGCGTGCTCGGCGAGCCAGCCGCGGATCACGTCGACGTTCGCCCGGTAACGGTCGTCGTAGATGGGGTACGCCTTGCCCTGGCGGACCACATATCCCGCCTCGACGTCCTCGTAGTCGACAAGGCCGAGCTTGGCCAGCTCCCGCCTGCCCTGTTCGATGAGCTCGTCGTCGGGGGCCGTCCAGGCGGCGTCGCTCTCGAAGACCGTGTACTCCAGGCCGAGCACGTTACGGCCGTCCTTGACCAGGAACGGCGACCAGGAACCGAAGTTCTGGATGCGCATGGTCCGCACCTGCGGGTCGTGGATGTAGATCCAGTTGTCCTCCCAGGGCACCTTGCCGGCGGGCACCACGAGCGCGACGGTGATGAAGTCCCGGTAGCGCAGGTCGCGCGCGGCCCGCGCGACAGCGGCCGGGACGGGCGGGTCCATCGCCGTGATCAGCTCGGAGATCGGCATGGACGACACGACGTCGGTACAGGGGTAGACGGTGGTTCCCCCGTCACCGTCGCGTGCGACGACCGCCGTCGCACGGCCATCGGCGTGCCTGACGCCCACCACGGTCGTGTTCATCACCACCTTGCTGCCGGCGGCGGTGACCTTGTCGCGGCAGACCTCCCACATCATCCCGGGGCCGTACTTGGGGTACTGGAACTCCTCGATCAGCGAAGTGATCTTCTTCTGGTTGCGGCGCGGCGAGACCGCGTTGACGATGGCGTTCGCCAGCGACAGGCTCTTGACCCGCTGGGCGGCCCAGTCGGCCGGCATCTCGCTGACCGGCACCCCCCAGACCTTCTCGGTGTAGGTCTTGAAGAAGGTGCGGTAGAGACGCCAGCCGAACCGGGCGACCAGCCAGCTCTCGTAGTCCGTCTGATCCTTCGGCGGCCGGGCCCTGGCCCACAGGTACGAGCCGACGCACCGGGCGGCCTCGGCCGGGCCGAGGTTGCGCAACGCGTTCCCGGCGCTGATCGGATAGTCGTAGTAGGCGCCGTTGTAGAAGATCCGGCTCTTGCGCGGCCGCAGCAGGAAGTCGGCGTCGCCGAGGATCTCGTGCCAGAGCTCCTCGACCGCCCGGACCTTGGTGAAGAACCGGTGGCCGCCGATGTCGAACCGCCAGCCGTCGCGCTCGACCGTCCGGGAGATGCCGCCGACCTGGTCGTCCGCCTCGAGGATGGTGGAGGCGATCCCGTACTTGTGCAGCTGGAAGGCCGCGCTCAGACCCGCTGGACCGGCGCCTATCACCAGGATCTCGCGACCGGGTTCCGCGGGCGGCGTTGAAAGCTCGGTCATGGGATGCAACGGCTCCTTGATGGCTGAAGGGGACGATTCCTGCGGCTGGCTACCCGGCGATGCCGGTCACCCTGCGCTGGCCAGCCCGCGGTGGCTACGTGGTGTGATATAGCGGCCACGGTCTGATCGGGGATCGCCATCTTCGATGACCGTTCCCACGCCGCCCGCAATGATCACGCTTTCCATCTTCACCAGAGTAGAGAGTAGATAGTCCACGTGGGCGGGAGGACGGCGGGTCTCACCATGGCCCGCCCGGGTGGTTCCGCACGGGCCCACTCGGCCCGTGCGGCCGGGCGGCTGCGGCCTCGGTCGCTGCGGCCTCGGTC
>NZ_CEVIVD010000001.1:2040-4635 GCF_982290655.1 Protofrankia sp. CiP1_Cm_nod3 | reverse complement strand
GCGGCCGCAGCGGCGAAGCCGGTGCGCAGGTCGGCGAGGATGTCGTCGATCCCCTCCAGGCCGACCGAGAGCCGGACCAGCTCACCGCTGACCCCGCTCGCGGCCTGCTCGGCCGCGGTGAGCTGGGCGTGGGTGGTCGTGGCGGGATGGATCGCCAGCGAGCGCACGTCACCGACGTTGGCCAGATGGCTGTGCAGCTGGAGGGCCTCGACGAAGGCCCGGCCCGCCGCCGCGCCGCCGCGGATCCCGAAGGCCAGCACGGCACCGGCGCCGGCCGGCAGGTAGCGCGTCGCCGCCGCGTGCCAGCGGCTGGTCTCCAGCCCCGGGTAGGCGACCCACAGCACGTCGTCGCGGCCCTCAAGCCAGCGCGCCACCGCCAGCGCGTTCTCCGAGTGCCGCTGTACCCGCAGCGACAGCGTCTCCAGCCCCTGCAGCAGCAGGAAGGCGTTGACCGGCGACAGCGCCGGGCCGAGATCGCGCAGCAGCTTCGCCCGGGCCCGCACGATGTAGGCGGTCTCCGGGAAGGCCTCGAGGAACACCAGCCCGTTGTAGGACGGATCCGGGCTGGTGAACCGTGGGTAACGCCCGTTGCCCCAGTCGAACCGGCCGCCGTCGACGATGACCCCGCCGATGGACGTGCCGTGCCCGCCGATGAACTTCGTCGCCGAGTGCACGACCACGTCGGCGCCGTGCTCGAGCGGGCGGGACAGGTACGGGGAGGCCAGGGTGTTGTCGACGATGAGCGGCGCGCCCGCCTCGTGCGCGGCCCCGGCCACCCCGGCGATGTCGAGGACGTTCCCGCGCGGGTTGCCGATCGTCTCCCCGTAGAGGGCGGCCGTGTTCGGACGCACGGCGGCCTTCCAGGCACCCAGGTCGTCGGGGTCGTCGATGAAGGTCGTCTCGATGCCGAGCTCGGAGAGCGTGTGGGCGAACAGCGCATACGTCCCGCCGTACAGCGACGACGACGAGACCAGATGATCGCCGGCGGAGGCGATGGTGAGGATCGCCAGCGCCTGCGCCGCCTGGCCGCTGGCCACCGCCAGCGCCGCGGCACCGCCCTCCAGGTCCGCGACCCGCTGCTCCAGGACGTCCTGGGTCGGGTTGACCACCCGGGTGTAGGTGAACCCGACCTCGGCGAGCGAGAACAGGTCCGCCGCGTGACGGGTGTCGTCGAAGACGAACGACGTGCTCTGGTAGATCGGCACCGCGCGGGCACCCGTCGCCGGATCCGGCTGGGCGCCGGCATGGACCTGCCGGGTCTCGAAGCTGTACGTCGTGGGCTCGCTCGTCACGGGTTCCCTCTCACTGCTCGCTACCTGGTCGGTTCACTGCCTGGCCGCCGTCTGCCACCGCCCGCCGTCCTGCCGCCGTCCTGCCGCCGCCGGCTCACCTGCCCACAACCGGCGGACCGGGCCGGGCGACATGATCAGTATGCTCCTCGGCCGGCGGGCGCCTCGACGTCGGAGTAGTACCGCCGGGCCACCTCGGGATGGCTGCGCAGCCAGCTCTTGAGGGTGTTGACGCCGTGCTCGGCGAAGATCGGGTTGCGCGGGTCGGGGGGCTCGGCCGCCGGCAGCTGCCGGCGCAGCTCGTCCGGCAGCGGCAGGGGCGCCAGCGTCGCCGACAGGTGCGGGCCGAAGAAGAAGGCCGCCGACACCCGCTCCGTCCCGGCCGGCGGGCTGACGACCCGGTGCACGGTCGCCCGGTAGTAACGCTGGGTCGCCAGCTCGAACATCTCACCGATGTTGACCACGAAGGTCCCCGGTACCGGGGTGACGTCGATCCAGCCGTCGGCCGGCACGTCCGTGCCCGCCCGCGGGCTGCGCGCGACCTGCAGGCCGCCGCTGTCGTCCTGGAGGACGAACGTGACGAAGCCGCCGTCCTTGTGGGCGCCGACGCCCTGGTCGTAGCCGGCGGCGAAGCCCGGCGGCGCGGGCAGGTAGCGGATCAGCTTCAGGTGCGAGCGGGGGTCGACGGCGAACGTCGGGTCCAGGTGGCCGGCGGCCAGGCCGAGGGACTCGGCGAACGCGTGGACGAGCGTGCGGGCGAGCCGTCCCAGCTCGGCCAGGTAGGCCCCGACGATCCCCCGCATCCGGGGGAGCGCGGCCGGCCACTGGTTGGGGCCGTCCAGGCGCAGGTAGGGCGGGTCGTGCGGGCCGAGCCGGCGGGCGGGGCGCTCGTCGCCGATGTCGATCTGCTCGCGGATGTCCGGGCTGTCCCGGGTGATCTCGTGGCCGAGCCGGGTGTACCCGCGGAAGTGCGGCGAGTGGATGTTCTCGATCTCGAGCTTGACGGCCTCGGGCAGGTGGAAGAACTCCCGGCTGACCGCCAGCACGGCGGCGGTGGCGGCCGGCGGGATCCCGTGCCCGGTGAGGTAGAAGAAGCCCGGCCCGTGGCAGGCCGCGCGCAGCGCCGCCAGGAACGCCGTCCGCCCGGGGCCGCCCGTGCGGTAGGGGCCGATATCCAGCGTGGGCAGGGCGGCCGCCGGCCTGGCGGTGGCGCTGCCCGGCCCGTCCGGGCCGGTGCTGTCGGCGTCGGCGCTCCCGGCACCGATGCCGTCGGCGCTGACGTTGCCGGTGCGGGTCCTCTCAGGCC
>NZ_CEVIVD010000001.1:0-1456 GCF_982290655.1 Protofrankia sp. CiP1_Cm_nod3 | reverse complement strand
TCCCGGTCATCGTCGGCCTCCTCGTCGGCCGTGGGCCGGAAGTGACGACGGTCGGTGACCGCCGTTCGGTCGGACATGCCGGACAGCGGTCACGCGCCGCGCCGGTCGCGGGCGTACCGGCTGGCCGGGCGGGGCAGCCCCAGGTTCTCGCGCAGGGTCCGGCCCTCGTAGGAGGCCCGGAACAGGCCGCGCCGTCGCAGCTGCGGGATGACCAGGTCCGCGAAGTCGTCGAGCGTCTCCGGCAGGTACGGGAAGATCACGTTGAAACCGTCCGCGGCCTGCGTCTCGAACCACTCCTGGATGTGGTCGGCGACCGTCTCCGGGGTGCCGACGATGGTCCGCTCGTCGCGGGCCAGCCCCCTGGCGAGCTCGCGGATGGTCAGGTTGCGGGCCCGGGCCCGCTCCACGATGAGCCGCTGGGCGCTGCGGCTCTGGTTCGAGACGGGCAGCTGCGGCAGCGGCCCGTCCAGCGGGTGCGTCGACAGGTCGACGCCGCCGAGCCAGTAGGCGAGATCGGCCAGCGCCACCCGCGGGTCGAGCAGCGCGTACAGCCGCTCGGCCTTGTCCTCGGCCTCGGCCAGGGTGCGGCCGACGATCGTGGACAGCGCCGGCAGGACGAGGACGTGCTCCGGGTTCCGGCCGGCCGCGGCCGCCCGCGCCTTGATCTCGGCGTAGAAGGCCCGGGCGGCGGCGCCGTCGGGATGGTGGGTGAAGACGACGTCCGCGGCCGCGGCCGCCAGCGACTTACCGGCCTCGGAGGAGCCGGCCTGGACGACCACCGGATGGCCCTGCGGCGGGCGGGGGATGTTCAACGGCCCGGTCACCGAGAAGTACCTTCCCCGGTGGTCGAGCCGGTGCACCCGGTCGTCGTCGAAGTAGATCCCGGACGCCTGGTCGCGGCGGAACGCGTCGTCGTCGAAGCTGTCCCACAGGCCGGTCACCACCTGGTGGAACTCCGCGGCCCGCCGGTAGCGCTCGGCGTGCCCGACGTGCTCGGGCAGGCCGAAGTTACGGGCCTCCGCGTCGTTGAGCGAGGTGACCAGGTTCCAGCCGGCCCGCCCCCGGCTGAGATGGTCCAGCGAGGCGAACGTGCGCGCCAGGTGGTAGGGCTCGTTGTAGGTGGTGGACGCGGTGGCGATGAGCCCGATCCGGCTGGTGGCGGTGGCCAGCGCGGCGAGCAGGGTCGTCGGCTCGAAGGAGTCGTTGACCACCGAGACCCGGCGCAGCACCTCCTGGTCGGCGAAGGGCACCCCGACGAGGTCGGCGAAGAAGAGCGCGTCGAAGCAGGCCCGCTCGGCGGTCCGCGCCAGCTCGATCAGGTGCCGGATGTTCACGCCCGCGTCCGGGACGGCGCCCGGATGCCGCCAGGCGGCCAGGAACTCCCCCGGCGGCTTGAGGAAGGCGTTGAGGCGCAGCCGCCTGCCGTGGGTCATCGGTTTCCTTCCCCTGCCCCCGG